>QMUE01000009.1 GCA_003663535.1 Thermococci archaeon | reverse complement strand
GATGAGGTTCACAGTGACATCTGCTTTGCCTTATGCTAATGGTCCTATTCATGCAGGGCATTTGGCCGGAGCCTACCTGCCAGCGGATATATTCGTACGCTACTTGAGGTTAAAAGGAGAGGATGTTGTATTTATATGTGGAACGGATGAGCATGGTACACCAATAACGTTCAGAGCCCTTAAAGAAGGAAAGAGCCCAAGGGAAATAGTTGATTACTATCATGAACACATCAAGACAACTTTTGAAAGGGCTAAAATTAGCTTTGATTACTTTGGTAGAACTGAGCTCCCGGTTCATTATCGTATAAGTCAGGAGTTCTTCCTTAAAGCTCTTGAAAATGGTTACTTAGTTAAGAAAGTTGAGAAACAAGCTTATTGTGAGCATGATAAAATGTTCTTACCTGACAGGTATGTTATTGGGACATGCCCTTACTGCGGTGCGGAAGAGCAAAGAGGAGATCAATGTGAAGTCTGCGGACATCCACTAACTCCGGAGAAACTTATAAACCCGAAATGTAATATATGTGGAAACTCAATTACCTTTAGGGACTCAGCTCATTACTATATAAAAATGCAAGACTTTCAAGAAAAACTTAAGGATTGGGTTTTCAGGCAAGAACACTGGAAATCAAATGTTAGAAACACTGTGTTAGGATGGATTAATGAAGGTTTGGAAGAGAGAGCAATAACTAGGGATTTAAGTTGGGGAATTCCGGTTCCGCTGGAAGATGAAGATGTTAAAGGAAAAGTCCTCTACGTATGGTTTGAAGCCCCAATTGGTTATGTATCAATAACAATAGAACACTTCAAAAAACTTGGAAAAGAGGATGAGTGGAAAAAATACTGGTTTAACATTGATGGTGAAACAAGGGTAATCCATTTCATTGGAAAGGACAATGTTCCATTCCACGCTATATTCTGGCCAGCATTCTTAATGGCTTATGGAAAGTATGAGGACAATAATGCTAAGTTTGAATGGAATCTTCCATATGACATCCCAGCAAACGAATACCTAAATCTTGAGGGAAGAAAGTTCTCAACGAGCAGAAATTGGGCGATATGGATCCATGAGTTCCTCGATGCATTTCCTGCAGATTATTTGAGGTACTACCTAACAGCTATAATGCCCGAAACAAGGGACAGTGACTTTGGCTTTGGCGACTTCAAAAAGAAAATAAACGAGGAACTTGTGAACAATCTTGGAAACTTTGTACACCGAGCACTGACCTTTGTGAACAGGTATTTTGATGGAAAGGTTCCAGAAACTGGAGAACTTGATGATCTTGACAGAAAAGCACTTAAAGAAATTGAAAAAACCTTTGAGGAAGTAGGTAGGCTTATTTCGAGGTATCAGTTTAAGGAAGCTCTCAAGAGGGTAATGGCCCTAGCAATATTTGGAAACCAGTACTTTGACTATCAGAGGCCATGGAAGACTGCTAAGACTGATAAAGTTAGAACAGGAACCACAGTAAATATTTCCCTCCAGTTAGTTAAGGCCCTTGGGATCCTCCTTGAGCCATTCCTTCCAGATGCGAGCGAGAAAATCTGGCACCTGCTTAACATTGAAGAAGTGAAAAGATGGGAATTCATCCCACTAGAGGCAGGCCACAAAGTTAGAAAGGCCGAAATTCTCTTTAGAAAGGTCAGCGATGAAGACATTATAGCATATGTACTTAGCTACATAGGCAAAGGAAATCCAGAAAGCGCAAGAATTCTCTTAGATAAGTACTACAAAATGGAGGATGTTATAAAGATAGCTAAAGAGAGACTTGGGGATGAAAGTGAGATAATTCTTAGGAGGATTTATGGGGAGAAAGTGAAAATCACACCTAAAAGAGAAAAAAAGGAGGGTAGTAAAGTGAGCTATGTGAAATTTGAGGAATTTGCAAAACTTGATATAAGAATTGGAAAGATAATTGGTGTTGAAGACCATCCAAATGCAGACAAGCTTTACTTGATTAAGGTGGATCTTGGAGATGAAGTCAGACAACTCGTAGCAGGACTGAAGAAATACTATAAGAAGGAAGAGTTGCTCAATAGGTACGTAGCTGTAATAACAAACCTTGAGCCTAAGAAACTTAGAGGAATCGAGAGTCAGGGGATGATCTTGGCTGCAGATGATGGCAAAAATGTTGCTTTGCTAACTCCAGAAAAAGAAGTTAAACTTGGAGCAAAGGTAAGGTGAGTTTTCTCCCCCTTTAATGTTTGTTGGATAAATTGAGAAAGAATGGTAAGGGATTGACCTCCTCCCTGCCCTTAAGGGCGAGATTTTCACGAGGTAACTCAAAGCTTGAGTTCCACCCAGTTCTCTTTTCTTCCTTTGATTATTTTCACTAATCCTTGTTTTTCAAGACGTTTGAACATTCTCCAAGCTGTAGTTTTTGGTATCTCCAGAGCAGTTCTCACTTCTGCTTGGCTGGCTCTTCCACCTTTCTCTAAGATATAAAGTAATGCTCTCCTTTCATCTTCATTTAGATTAAAGGATTCGAGTTTTTTCAAGAATTCTTCTTTGTCTATATGGACTTCTGTTCTTTTGGGCTCTTTTCTCCTATTTCTGGCAAGGACAATAGAAATCAAGAGTATAAACACCAAAATTCCTAATGGTAAAAGATATTTGCTATAACTTTGTCCTTCCTCTGTAGGAGTTTCTTTGAATTCCAAAGTGTATGAGATACTTTGATTCCCAGGGGGCATTGTTATTACATTGGAGGCTATTTTGAGGGGCACTTCTGAAAGATCTACAACGACAGCATTTTCTGGTAGAATTATATTAAAGGGGAAGTCACTAGAAACATTAATTGTCCATATCAGTCCCTCTTTATATGTAATGTCTGGTGTATAATAAGAAACGTCAACGATTTGGGCCTCGCCAACATATATCACTATATGTTTGTCGTAAATCTCGAAATTTAATGGGTTGTTATTTTCATCAACGACTGCCATCCTTCGTAGTTCTCTCCTAAAAATGGCAGAATTATCTGGGAGGAGTATTCATCGGGAATTATTTGATAATGAACTTTGACATAACCATCAGTGTACACAGTTAATTCCATCTCAGAGACTGTAAATTGGGCACTGATAAGGGGTAAAATTGCAAGGATGCTGATTAAAGCTAGGATTTTCTTCATCTCCCGACCTCCTTAGGAATTTGCATTTATGAATTCCTCTACCTCTCTGAGAAGCCTGTTTGCTCTTTGCAAGTGTAGAATTGCACTGTTTACATTGTTTTTCTTAATGAGGCTAATTGCTATAGAAAATTCATTAATTGCACCTCTTAGTTGAATTTCTGCTCTTGTAGTCTTTATTCCTTTCTTCCGTAAGATGACAAGAGCGGTAGCATCTTTTCTAATCCTTTCTTTTGTCATCGTTAGAAACACTTCTGTATTCATTTTTTCACTTTTTATCTTTTCAATTATCGTGAAGAATCCTATCATATGGGCTGCATTTTCCTTGGTCACTCTAAGGGCATCTATCCATTTTCCTTCATTCGCTAAGTAGGTCACTTGTAGGTATATTCCTTTTATCTTCTCTATGTCTTTTTCAGCTTCTTCAGTCTCTCGTCCCCTTGATTTTGCGTATTCAATCGCTTTTTCAGCTATTGTAATACTTTGATTGGTCTTTATAAGAAATGATCTTACAATCATCTCTGCGTTTTTTAAAGCCAGCTTAGTTGTAACATCTCTAATCTCCCTATCGAGTTCTATTTTCTTTTGTTTTGCTTTTTCTAGACTTATTTTGGCCTCTTCAAGGTTTCCATCCTTTATATATTTGAGAACCTCATTATAAGCAGTTTTAGCTTCAACATAAGCCTTGGTCAAGTTCTCTACGCCTATCCCTTTACTTTTTGCTACTTCTATAAGCTTTTCCACATACGTAAAGTATTCGAAGATCCTAGTGCTCTCTTCCTGAATTTGTGTTCTTAAAACTTCGGGAGTTTTTCATTTTCTTCGAGGGCCTTGAGAATCCCCTTGTAGTACCTCATTGCACCCAGAGAATATTGAATTGCTTGGGGATAGTTTCCATTTTGGTATTCGGTAAGAGCCTTTTCTTTAAGCTCTTTGGCTTTATCGTAGTCCTTTAGGAGATTCTTAGGTAATCTACTTTTCACCGGTTTTACTCGTATATCCACTAAAGTGCTAAGTTTTGTCAGCTGATTTATAATCTCTCCAGCGATCTACTCGTTATTTTGTTCACCTAAATATTCATTAGTTGATTGATTTTGGGCAAAAGTAGTCCCTATGGGAATTAAACCTCCAATTAAGATGAGCATCAACCAAAGGCCACTAAATTTCATAATCCCTCACCCAAATGTATGTTGAATTGTACATCACTTTAGGAACTCGGCGAAACGAAAGTTTCATATCGTTTCGTTCTTTTATTTTAATTGTGATTAGAATCTTTAATAAGTTTGGGCTTAGAATTCTATCCAGTTTGGGGAATTCTGATAAGTTTAAAGAGAAGTGTAAAAACAAAATCAAGGGATTGGATATCCAAGTCCTTTAAGAATCATCCTGATTGCTAGGAACGCCATTACCACTGCAAATGCTTTCGTTAGATTGCTGGCTTTGGTTCTCTTTGCTATTCTTGCTCCCAACTGAGCTCCAACTATTAATCCAGGGACAAGGAGGACTAGCCACTCTACTTCAACGTTTCCGAGCATGTAGTGTTTTATTGCTCCGCTCGTAGCTGTGAACACGATAGCGAAGCTTGATGTAGCAACTGCATAGTGGATTGGCAATCCCATATAAGTCAAAAATGGCACGTTTATTGCTCCACCACCTATTCCAAGCAATCCACTGGCGATTCCTGCTATAAACCCTCCAATAGGAACTATTCTGTAATCAAGCTTTATTTGGGTTAAATCAACTTCGTGGGGTTCTCTGCTCTTTTTACGATAGATTCTTATCGCAACCAGAAAGAGAACTACACCAAAGATTACTTTAAGCTGGCTTGCGCTGATGTAACTCGTCATCCATGCCCCGGTATAGGCCCCTATAACGGCAGTACTTGCCAAAAGTAGGCCTGCTTTATGGTGTATTCTTCCTTGCTTGTGATAAGCTATAGCAGAGCTTAAGGATGTAAAAACGACGGCAGCACTTGAGGTTCCAACTGCATGGTGAATTTCAACTCCTAAGAGATTTAGAGTGGGGACTACTAAAAATCCTCCTCCAAGTCCGAATAATGCGGCCAATATACCTATGAAAATTCCAATGCCAAAGTACCCAAGGTATTTAAGCACTTAACCACCTCCATTATTCAAGCTCGAAGACTAAGGCCTCAATTAGTTTTATCAATGCTTTTAAGTCACTTATATGTAACATCTCCGCTTCACTGTGTAAATACCTTAAGGGGACACTTAGAGCGAGGGTTTGACTTTTTGCTTCAAAGACGGAAGCATCGGTTCCGCCTCCAGTGACTCCAATTTGTATAGGAATATTGTTCTTTTGTGCTATCTCAAGAGTCTTTCTTGCTAAAGAAGGAGTGTAGATTGCTGAATTATCAACAGCCCGTATTACGGCCCCATTTCCAGGCTTCACGTCTCCTGTGAGGAAGGAACAGCATGCAAATGAATCTACTGCTATTGCGTACTTTGGTGAGTAAGTGTTTGCTAGGAATCTGGCACCTTTAAGGCCTATTTCTTCTTGAACAGTAAATGCAAAAATGTATTTTCCATCCAAGTCATGATCAACGAGATCTTTTATAGCCTCTACAAGAGCGACTACCCCAAAGCGATCGTCAAGAGATCTGGCAGCAATGTATTTGTTATTTAAAACACTAAAGTGCTTCTTGAAAACGGCAAAATCTAGAACTCTTACTCCCATTTTTTCAGCTTCCTCTTTTGATTCTGCCCCGATGTCAATTTCAAGAGCATGCCATGGAATAGTATCAAATTTCCTTTCAATATTTAAGTGGACTGGGGTGACCCCTATGACTCCATCAAGCGTACCTTTCTCGGTTATGACCTTTACATGCCTCCCTAAAAGAAGTCTGTCATCTATCCCACCAACTTTTCTGAATTTGAGTTTCCCGTCGCTTGTTATTCCTGTTATTAGGAGTCCAATCTCATCCATATGTGCCATAAAAATTGCTTTTTCCTCACCTTCCCCCAGTTCTACGATGAGATTTCCGATTGGGTCAATTTTGTAGTTTGTATAAGGTTCTATCCATTCAATTAACTTTGCTCTTGTCTTACTTTCATATCCCGATATACCAGGTATTTGAGTTATTTCTCTAAGCATTTGCACAAGCATAATTTTCACCTAAAAAATAACATAAGTTAAACTACTTAAAGTTTTTTGAGAGCGTTAAGATAGTAGTCTCAATGAAAACACCACATGATTTTTAGTTCGTATCAGCTAAACTTTAAAAACCCCGGTGGAGTTATTTATAAAAGGGTTTTAAACCCAGCTTGAGGAGGTGCAAAACTTGGTTGACATGAGCAATGTAGAACTTAGAATAGAGAATATTGTTGCTTCGGTGGATCTTTTTGCTTCATTGGATCTTGAGAAGGTCATAGAGATATGCCCCCATTCTAAGTATAATCCGGAAGAATTTCCAGGGATAATATGTCGCTTTGATGAACCAAAAGTGGCGCTTCTTGTGTTCAGTTCTGGGAAGCTTGTTGTAACAGGAGCAAAGAGCGTTGATGACATTCAAGCAGCAGTTTCAAAGCTTGTTGAGATGCTTTCAAAGATTGGAACTAAATTTGGCAGAGCTCCTGAAATAGATATTCAAAACATGGTTTTTAGTGGCGATCTTAAGATGGAGTTTAATCTCGATGCTGTTGCACTTGTGTTGCCCAATTGTGAATATGAGCCTGAGCAGTTCCCGGGCGTCATCTATCGTGTTAAAGACCCGAAGGCGGTCATACTTCTATTTAGTTCTGGAAAAATTGTTTGTAGTGGTGCAAAGAGTGAACATGATGCATGGGAGGCCGTCAAAAAGCTTCTTCACGAGCTTGATAAATACGGCCTTATTGAAGAAGAGGCTTAATTTTCCTTTAACTTTTCTAGGGGAGCTTCATGGAAATCCTTTATTCTGAAGTCTTCAAGGGCCATAAGCCCTTAAGATATCATCCTGAAAATCCAAAGAGGCTTGAATTTGCCATTGAAGGCCTTAAAGAACGTGATCTCTGGATTAATGTAGAGGAACCTCCGAGGGCGGAAATAAATGATATTCTAAAGGTTCACTCAAACGAATACGTTAAAAAGATACAGGGTCTTTCTGAGACTGGATTCTCTTTTATTGACCCGGATACATACGTTTCTCCGTACACATGGAAAGCAGCCCTTACAGCTTTTGGGGCATCTATGCAAGTGGTAAAGCTCGCACTAAAAAAGAAGGACATTTATTTGGCTTTGATTAGGCCTCCGGGACATCATGCAGGGAAAAAGGGAAGGGCCCTTGGTGCACCTACTCTTGGTTTTTGCATATTTAATAACGCTGCAGGGGCAATATTAACGCTAAAAGAAAAAGCTGGAAAGGTTGTTATAATCGATTTTGACGTCCATCATGGCAATGGTACTCAAGATATATTCTGGGATGATGGAGATATTGTTCATATAGATCTCCATGAGAGTGGAATCTATCCAGGGAGTGGTGATATATATGAAATTGGTGGAAAAGGTGCAGAAGGAAGTAAAATAAACCTCCCAATGCCCCACTATTCAAAAGATGATGATTACATCTTCGTTTGGCAGGAGATAGTTCTTCCCATTTTAGAGGATATCGGCCCACGGGCCATTCTGGTCTCAGCAGGTTTTGATGCCTTTAAAGGGGATGGTTTAGCTACGATGGAGCTAACTGAGAAGTTTTATCACTCTGCTGGAGCTTCGCTCTCTAAGTTTGGCTTGGTCGTTGTTTTAGAAGGAGGATACAGTGTGGGATTAAAGAGAGGTCTCCCCGCTTTTATTAGGGGTTATCTAGAAGGAGAACCTGAATTTGAGAAGATTTCTCCAAAATATGGAACGATTAAGGTTGTTGAAGGGGTTAGGGAGATACAGAGTGAGTGGTGGGGGTTTTAGCAAGATAAATAATCAAAAAATCAACTAAAGCTTGCAAAGCCTATCTCATACAGCTGGCGGAGCATGCGAAGGACTTTCCTTGCTGTGTGTTGGAACACATAGGTATTGGATGGGTTGATGAGTTCCTTGACCACAACACCTTTCCTGTCCTGTGTGCTTTCAACTCCGAATATATCTTTAAATAGTTCCTCGACCTTTTTATGAGCATCTTCTATCTCCAGCGTTCCCTCTTTTGCAAGCTTAAGAAGAAGCAATAATGGTTTCTCAAGCTTCTTCCTGTTGCCATGGAACTTGGGGAGGACTTTTATGAGAAGCGCTAGGTCAAAAATTTCGTCTTTACTTTCGAATTCAACGATTTTTCTGTCCCTGCTTTCCTTGACATTAGTGAAAAATAGTGCTATCTCATCAACTACCCTGTAGCCAAAGTGCAAATCGTAGGGTTCGAGGGCGTTGTTGAGTTGGTTGAGGATTTCCCAGTATTTTCCATTGTTAGTGTCTTTGAGTTCTCTGAGGGCTTTTTCTATATCATCCTCCTTTGAGACTGACAAAAATCTGCCATTTCTTCTCAAATCCTTCAAAATTATGTTACGAAGCTCTGACCAGTCTTCCTCTTTCCCATTGTTCTTCTCAAGTGCCTCTAGATATTCGCCTAATTTAACATCGTGGAACTCTATCGTAAAGGCCCTGTCGAGAACTTTTGGACTGAATGAATATGTAGTTTCGTCCATGTTCACGGTTCCGATGAGGTAGAGGTTCGGCGGAAGTTTAAGCTCTTTGGGTATTCCCTGCTCTTTCTCAACTTTATCTACATCGTGGAGTTTTATGCTCTCCTTTGTGAAGCCACTTTCATCTCTTCCGCTCTCAAGGACGCTGAGGAAGTCGGCGAAGTAGTACTCAACGTGGGCGAGGTTCATTTCGTCGAGGACGATGAAGTAGGGCATTGCATTTTCTTTGTTCCGCTCATAGTCTTCTTTAGCTCTTAAAATAAACTCTAGGAGGGGAGTCTTGTGGTATTCTCTGGTTAATGGATTGTAATAGCCGAGCAGTGGTTTGGAATCTCTCCAGTCCGGGTGGACGGAGAGGAAGATGCTGTTTTTTGTCATTCTAAAGATGTTTTCATCTGATATCCTAACTCTTGAGTACCCCTTTCGAGCCACTTGTTCTAGTGGTCTTCCTAAATCTAGTCCGTAAAATTTCTTATAACTTAACTTTTTCTCTAGCTCAATTATTTGGGTTGCTTCTAGAAATATCTTGTTTTTCTTCATTTCCTCTTCTAGGGGTTCATAGAGTTCTATGGACCATTCAAACCCCTTTTTAATCTTCTCTTTGAGAGCTGAATTATTAAGAACATCTTCCTTTGGATACTTCTTGCTAACTATAAACCCATAGCGCACGCCAGACTTATACCCAATCCACAGAATAAACGGTTCTGAGATACTCCTTATTGTATCTGAGTCATCCCAAGCCAAAATTGCATATCCCTCCTTCGATATTAATTCCTTTATCCAATTAATTGCACATTCAAACTTTTGTTCTGGGTCTTCACTTCCCCATGCAGTCAATAATTGTGGAAGAGTTATCTCTTCTTTCTTTTCCAACAGCTTAGCGATTTCCAGAGCAATTTTGGTCTTTCCTGTGCCCGTGAGGCCAGATAGAATCACGAAGCCCTTAGTCTTGAGGGCAGTGTAGAACTGGGCAATGAGATGTTTAGAGAAGTGGTAACCTCTTGAGCGGAAATATTGTTTCAAATTTTCAACATTTTCCAAATCAGACTCCTTTTCGCTCACACATTCACCCCCAAAATACTTCTCTAACGCCCATTCTATCTTTTTAATGATGTTCTCTGCTTCTTGCCTTTTCTCATCTGAGATTTCTGAATTGTTTAAAAGCTCCTCATGTCGCTGTTTTGCTTTTAAAAGAAGGTTAAATATCTTTTCTGGCTTAATGCTTTCGTTTTCTCCAATATATATCACCTTGTTTTGGCCAAATCTTTTGATCCCTAAATCCTCAGAAGAAATTTGAACATACCCTTCCTCAAGAAGTACTGCCGAATATGCTTTTCTTGCTCTAAATTTGCTTGTTACTTCTTTAGGACTTTCAAACAGTGTCTTTTTGAGGTAATCCGTATGTTTTTTAGAGATTTTTCCAGTTTCTATTGAGGCCTTTAAGTATTCTTTGAAATCATCTGAGAGGAGTTCTCCAAGTGTTTTACCCGTTTTGAAGCCACTTTCTGAGTATTCTGCATCCCCATAAAATCCCACAAAATAAAAGTTTCCCTCCTCTATATTCCGAGAAATAAAAAGAATTAATCCCCTATTGAACTTGCTGAGCTTACCCTTGCTTTCAACGTGCCCATAATAGTATTCTGGATCAAAGCCTTCATAAAAATTCCACCATTCATGAGCAAACCCAGTCTGCTTAACGTACTCGAAGCCATACCTATCTTTTTTCTTAAATCCTTCTTCGTCAAATTCCTTCCATCTATTATGCGCCCAAGCAATATTTGCAACTATCCCAATTGTTTCTGTTTCTATTTGTTTCTCAGAGTCAGAGTATTTAAAAAATTCGTGAATTCTTTTTCTGTCCCTATCATCAGCATGTTCTAGCAACTTTTGCATTAAGGGCTTAGGATTGTTATTAATTATCCACTCTTCTAATAATTTATCAAATTCCCCCATGCTTAATCCAAGATTCTTAGGGTTGTTAATTTTGCTTCGTATGGTGCTTTCATCAACTCCAAGTTTTTTAGCGACTTTCTCTATTGCATCATTTCTTAACTCCATTATATCAACACTTTGGGTATAATTCTTTTTAATTTCCTCAAGCACAGCTAATATCTCTTCAATCCTCTTGGACATCTTTCACCACCTTTCTAAGGTTTAAGACTCAAATACCCAATTCCCTCAAGTTTGGCTTTCTCTTTATCCAATAACATGTTCAACTCAAATTTTCCTTCGCATTCTTTTAGATCTCCAATACATTTCTTGTTTATTTTGTCAAAAAACACACTCCTATCTCCCGGATACAGCACTATAGCAAACTCAGCATTTAAAGCGTCTCTGTACGTGTGCATCTTGTAGATATCTTCAAGCTTCGCCCACGTTTCTAGAGTGGGACGGGTTTCCATTTCTTTGTCCTTATCTGCGAATTCCGAATAGGGAACAATATCAACCTTGAACTTAGCATCAAAAACTCCAATAATCTCTTCCCCTTTAACGAGTGAAAAATCTGGTCTAACGGGCACTGAGTAGCTCTTGCTGTGGAATTCTCTGTTGTAGTATAACTTCCATCCTCCCTTAAACTTTACATATGCATTTATACCTTGTGAAAGAGAGCCTTCTGGAGTGAGAGTAATATGGAACTCTGGATTTTCAAGAATCTCCCCAAGTTCCTCCACAAGTTTGAAGAAGCACCAGTACTCATAAAGCTTGGCAATATCTTTATTCTCAATAGCTTTCTGAAGCTCCCCGAAGAAGGGGACGTAAACCGTGAACTCCCGGTAGAGTTTAAGTAGGTCGCGGTAGCCGTCTCCTTTGAGAAGCGTCTGGGATGTGTACGGGAAGAGCGTCATCTCGCCGACGTCTTCCCAGATCCCATCGCTTTTGATGAAGTCTAGCTCTTCGAGGAGTTCTTTAACGGAGTTAATTTCTGCCTCAACTTTGCTTCCGAAGGTTCTAACAACACGCTCGCCCCATTCAACCAGCAGGCCAAGGAAGTACTTGGCAAAACGGTTTTCCGGAGTGTCAAAGCTTTCATATTTTTGAAAACTGAGAACTTTAGTGGGGCCATAACCATTGAGGTATTCCGCTATTAGAACACCCTCACCGGCTGGAGCTAGGTACTCGGGATGTTGAACAATGGAAAGTAGGGTCTCAGGGGTTGTCTCATCAACTTCATCCGGCCTTAGCCACTCCTCTTCAACTACCAGTTTACGCTTAATTTTTCTTAGCACAGTTTCGAAAGCCTCTATGATGCGCTCTTTGTTGGAGCGAAGATAATGGTAAGCAAAGAGTTCGTTCATGGGCTCATCGCTTTCTTCGACAGTGAATGCAGTGGGAGACTTTATTGAGAAATTAAGTTGGGAGGAGATACGGGTTATGTCGTCCGTTAAGGTTTGACATAGGATATTGAACCTTTCAATTAGTTTTTCTACAGCTTTTTCCCTCTCTTTGATATCTTCTATTTTGTTGAGGTCTATAACTCCCCAGTATTCGAGGGCGATCTTTCCAAACTTCTCAGAAAGCACAATGAGGGGAAATTCGCGCCTTTTTCCATGCGAATCTTCAATAATCAGCCTTGACTTTCCAATGTAGTTTTTGAAGGTGAAGGTAAAAGTGTTCTTGTTAATGCTACTTCTTTGAATATTCTCCAATCCAGGAATAATGACTTTGGCTCCATTGGCATCTATTTCGTAAGTCTTCCACTCAAAGAGTACTATCTCGCCACTTTCTCGTAGAAAAGCCCAACAGCGATCCTCGACACTACCCAGCCGAAACGGAAGGTTTAGATTTCTTTCTTCTTCATTTTTCTTCTCAATGCATGCAATAACCATCAAATCACACCAAAGAGTTACTAAGTTCCAAAATTAATAAGTATTTTGGAAAAAAGAAAGGCATTAAAGCTCCCGTATTTTTTTCCCAACTTCGTCCAGCGTTTTCAGTATGCCTTCCCAATAAATCAAATCCTTCTCATCCCGTATCTTCTCTTCATTCACCAAATATGCTCCTTCTGAAACCTGAACAATCAATCTCTGCTCCAAAAGCTCTTTCAGCGTATCATCCAAAGACTTCCAAGGCTTTATTATGTTCGAAAACATCTCTCTGTTAACATAGTACAACTCTCCCAAGAATCTCTCAAGGTCTTCTTTGGTAACTCCTTCCTCTTTCCCCTGAACATGCTGGATGTAGTAGATAATGTTCAAAAGGAGAAACCTTCTTCGTCCGGCCCTAAGCCAATCTTCCCAATGCTCTGGATGGTCCTCTGGATGTTCTACACAATCGCGTATGTATTCAATAATTCGAGACACATCCCGTTCTGGAGGCTTCCCCATTTTTTAAACCTCCCAGCTTTCTCCATTTCTCAAAACAACCGCCTTTTCACCCCACTTATTCTTAAACCACATTGGATTTTCAGTATGGACTGGAATAATATAGTCTGGATCGATATCATCAATGATTTTTCTCAATTCTTCTTTTGAAACATGTCCCGAGGCATGCAGATCCTTCTCAAAGATCGGTTTTCCATATCCATCTATTCTGAATCCATGGACTTCAAAGCCAAAGTATTGCAGCCAGTTCCAGAGTCTTAAAAAGCTGAACTCTTGTTCCTCTCCAAAGGCTTCGCTTGAAGAGTAGATGTAAGTCCCGCCATTGGGCATTATGTCAAGCAGATGGGGCATGTCGTAGAACGAGAAGCAGAGGATGTAGTTTTCTTGGTTCTCCCTAATCTCAAAGGGAGAGATGTAATACTCGGCATAGTTGCTCCAGACTACAAGTTCTTCCCATTTTTGTCGACTGGCTTTGAAGTTCCCGTAGATCCTCAAGCCTTTAAGTCGATCAACACCGTCAACCATTTTCAAAGCGTGTAAAAAGTAAGCATCTTTCGCTGTGACTATTAACTCTCTCCCCGTTTTCTCTGCAATTTCTTTAAAGCTTTCAAGTCTCTCAAAATTCCTCGCCGAAAAGTCCGCTATTACAAGACCTTTGGCCTCTTCAACAATTTTTAGAGCATTTTCATAAACTTCTTGCTCAGAAACGTTCTCATGCTCTTCTCTCCCAACCCTTGTTCCTTCGGTAATTAAGACGCTTGCATTTTTTGCCTCCTTGATGAATTTCCTTGTTTC
>QMUE01000008.1 GCA_003663535.1 Thermococci archaeon | reverse complement strand
GTTCTGGTAGGGCAATTTGGTGTGGAGGGGACGGTTCAGTAGTTCTATTGAAACCATACTGAAGCTGTAAAGATGTGTACAGGGGTGGGGTAGAATGGTTCTAAAAATATTAAACATGACCTAACCTATATTAGAGCAAATAAATTTATTGGAGTAACAGCATGTTCAGGAGAAGCTCTCATATGTGGAGGCATAGGACCAAATCCGACTCTCAAAAATATAACATTACACCCTAGTTCCCACCACCTGTGAAGTTGTATAATCTATCCAGATTCATGGCCAGAATTGCCCCCAAAATTTTAACAGCCAAGCCTCTCAGACTAACACTCCGATTAGGATTTAACAGGAAAGCATCCAGCTTAGAAAACAGCGTTTCAATCCGCCTGCGAAAATCAGACAAGTACTTGTAAAACTTCTTCTCCTCCAAGTCACTAATCTGATTCTCCCGCTTTACTGGCGTGTAAACAACCCCAAACTGCCGGAACTCCTCCTCAAGTTCTCCACTAATATACCCCTTATCCAAAAACAGAAAACAACCAGTGAACTTCTCAACAATTCCCCAGAATTTTTCCCTGACAACATTCACATCATGCTTATTCGCCGGATCAACGGACAGTAAGGCCAAGAGATTCCCGTCAGAGTAACACGTCAGCTTGTACCCATAGTAGAACTTTTTTTAGACGGGACAAAACCAACTGCAGGTTTTTCAGTTATGATTTCTGAAGAGCCTCTCTTCTCCTTCCTGTTTTTTCTTGCAAGTTCTTTTGTCTCAACTGGTTTTGAATCCATTATTCTGACGTATTCTCTAGCGTGGTTTTTGAACAATTCTTCCTGCGCCAGGAGCAGGAGTTTCTCGTGCCTGTTTAAGCGTTCTGTCAGTTTGTTGTACCTGATTTTTGGGAAGAGCTTCATTTCTTCGATTAGCACTCTGTAAGCGTGCTTGTAAATTCCTCCGAAGTGTAAGTGTGCCAGTATTGCGCGTTACGCGTAGAGGCTGATTACTTCCCTGTGGGTGTTTTTCGGGTAGTGTTTGCTGATTATTGGGCAAATCTCAGATTTTATGAGCAGGATTTCTTCCTGAAAGTTCATAACAACCACCAATCACTCAAAAAATTTAAATGGATATAAACCTAACGACCCGATGGGAACTAGGGTTATTAAAAATTAGGGTAGTGTAGAATAATGAGAGGCATTGAGTCTCCAAAGGTGGTGATAGATGAAAGAGAATCCTTTAGTAAGCATTATAACCCCCACATATAATCACGAGAAATATATTGAGAAGTGCATTGAAAGTGTTCTATCCCAAACTTATCCTAATTGGGAGATGATAATCGTAGATGACGGATCAACTGACAAAACACCAGAAAAAATCGAAAAATTCAAGGATGAGAGAATTCACTACATAAGACAAAAACATGTTGGTATCTGGGGATTGAAGAAGACATATAATAGAGCGTTAAAATTTTCAGATGGAGAGCTCATTGCAGTACTTGAAGGAGATGATTTTTGGCCACCTGATAAGTTAGAAAAGCAAATCCGGGTTTTTAAGGACAAAGACGTTGTATTAAGTTGGGGAAAAGCCGGCCTTGTAGATTCTGAAGGTAAAATATTTGATATTATACCTAAGAATATCGAACAATTTAAGTTTGAATCTAAAATAAAAAATACTGAAAAACTTCTTTGCCGAAATTTTATTCCAGCATCCACGGTAATGATCCGTAGGGAGGATCTGCTGTCTATTGGGGGGTTTAAGCAAGCAGAATACACACCTTTTGTTGATTATCCCACCTGGCTGGAATTAAGTTTGATTGGCAAATTTTACCCTATTGATGAAATAGTGGGCTATTGGAGAAGGCATAGAGATCAGGTAACATCACGTATGAAAAAGTATGTGGGGAGAGCAAAGAAATATTCCATAGAATTTTTTGAAAAATTGCCACCCGAAGTTAGAACTAAAATGAGGATAAGTGTTGAAGATGTGTATTCTATATATGACCAAAGACTTGCCTCAGTTTATTTTGCCTTAGGAAAGCAGGCTTTGACTAATAACAGGTGGAACGAAGCCAGGCACTATTTTAGGGAGACATTGAGTAAAGGTTCTTTCTTGAAGAAGCTTTATGCACTCTTGGGCATAAGCTACTCCTACTGTAAAATGGATTTAGAGTGGGCGGCCCGATTAATATCTAAAATTAAAGAAAGGAAGTTATGATAATCAAAGTGAGATTTTTGTGTAATTTATAGGGTCAGGACTTTAAGTTACTAAAAAATTTTAGAAAAGAAAGCATGCCCCTCACTTAAACGGCCAATTCTCTTCTATCTTAACGAGATAGGGTAAAACTCTGAATGGAACATGTTTCTTCAGCCAGAGCCACATTGTACCTATTGGGGAGAGATCTTGTTTCAGAAAACCTGTCCTAATGTTAATGATTCCATTTAAATTCCACTTTTTTAGAAAATATTCTTTTGATTTTTTGTACCTCTCCTTGCTGAGTCTAAATTTCTTGTAAGTTTTACTACCCCCTGGATAATGCTCAAAAAATACTGTTGGGGTCACTGCAAATTTCCATTTACCTAGTTGCTTATGACCCCAATAAAAGTCCAAATGTTCAAAATTTATTATGTAATTTTCGTCCCAGCAATAGTCCTTTAATGCTCTTCTCCTGAAAAGCGCAGAATTTGGTATAAAGTCAAAATAAACGTATGGAATTCCTTCTTCGGTTGTTTTAATTTTAATATTGTCAGGATCATGTCTTATCAAGAACCTGTCCTTACAATCCAAGTTGTGAGCACCACATTTGAGTTTTCCATACTCTATCCAACATCCACTGACTCCTCCAAGAAGTTTATCTCTTTCAAGAATGTTTTTTAAAAAAGAGATATTATGGGGGACTTTCATATCGTCATCAATTATTAGCAAATACTTGGTTTTAGTGTGTTTAACAATTTCTTTGCGACCATAACCTAGTCCAGCATCATAGGGCAATTTCAAAACTTTTAGAGGTAAATGTTGTTTCATCCTTTCATAAATTTTTTCTTTTATTGGGTCTTCTGGGCCGTCATCTGCTACAATAACTTCTTTTACTCCTAGACCAATTAAAGAGTTTAATGTCATCTCAAGTCTTTTGGTTCTATAAAAAGTTTTCAACCCCACAGTAACATCTTCAAGGTCTTGCATAAAGTTTCCTCCAATTAATTTTAAGGGATCCATTTTCTTAAAGCATCATAGTCTGGTTCTGGATCTTCGGTATAAAAATCTAACCCAAACCAGTGCACTACCTTTAATATGTTTTTAACTTGTCTCTCTGAAAGCTTTTTCTTCCATTTTATGAGTTGCTTTGTCGTTCCTAAGTACCTCGGATCATGAGTTGTCGTGCTTGGCTTCCTTATTTTTGAATAAACCTTCTCTGGAACTTCTTCATTGATATACGAGAACATGCTTTCTATTTCTTTTTCAGGATTTGCTACTAGTGATTCGTACACGAGAGTATACCATTCAAATTTTCTTTGATAGTAGAGGGGCAAATAATTGTCTATGCTCCATATTGCTGCTAGGATTTCTGCCTGAGTTTTTATCGTTTTTATCTTGTTTATTAATTCTTCATTGTCTCTTAATTCTCTAATCTCAGAAATGGAAGAGAGCACTATTTCCTTTGGTATGGGAGTATTCTTTGGCATAAAGTGTCCTCTAATTCCCGTTTCTAATTGGGAAGCAATTGTGGCGCATGGATGGCGTATTACAAAAAACATTCCCTTTACGTTGAAATTGTTGGCTATCCATGGTAAGAGACGGTTCGCGCGAACAAACTTCACTACTGCTTTTTTAGCAAGTATTCTTTTGTAAATGTTCTCTAGGGTAAGACGATAGCGGGGGCTTTTACTCACTATTTCCCCTTTGAAAACTTTTGTCAAATACTCTTTGAGTGCAGGGTTTAGGTCTTCAAAATACACGTAGGGACGATAAGGGTTTATTTTTAGTTTTTGGACTTCCGGAAACCAGTCTTTATGGAATGGCTCGAAAATTGACTTGTACTCAGGGAGTGTTTCTAAAATCTCCATAACCCACGTTGTACCACCACGGGGGGTTCCAAATATCAAAATAGCCTCCTTTTCATTCAAAGAATCATTAATGAGGGATCCAAGCGATTCAATTAAACATCTCATTGATCTTAACATTATACCTCCTCCCTGTTTTTGGGTTGTCTTTTTAAGTTTTGATCTCATTATCTAAATTTATATGGTCCTTTACTTCTTATTAGTATTAAAAATTTTGGTAGAATCTGAACTAACAATTTGACAACTTTCCGCGACTCCAGGAACAAATAATACAACAGGCAAACAATTATGGTTAGCACTTAGCACAACGTCTTAAGCTCAACTATGGGATTTCTATTTCATTTCAATTGTTTTATACAAAAACAAAAATTTTATTATTACATCTCTCGAAAAAAGCAAGAGGGGTAAAAATGAACGGAAGGATAATAATATTGGGGATTGATGGTCTCGAGTACAATCTAGTTGAAGAGTGGGATCTAAAATATATAAAACAAAATGCTTATACCAAAACAGATCTCTCAGATTTCAAAGTGATAGTTACTCCTCCAATTTGGGCCTCCATGCTTACTGGAAGAAAGGTCCCAGAGATAGAAGAACTATTCATAAAAAGAATAAAATTTGTCACTGCTCGAAGCAATATAAGTCGGACCAAAACTCCCTGGTATGTTAAGTTGGGAGTTAAGATACTCCCTCTTCCTATAAGGAGACGATTAGGCGACGCATTGACTCCCAGACCCATGCAAGCTACCTACGATTACCTCCTTAGGAACAAGAAGTATAAAACAATCTTCGACTACTTTGACAAGACTTGGACTAATGGCATTCCCTCGTATGGACGCAATGTTTCTAATGATGAAGTTAGGAAAGCTATGAAAGAAGCCGTAAAGGGTAATCTCAAGCCTCTCGTGGAATATGCCATGAAGATTTACGAACAGGATAGAAGAGCACTTTTTGGGGCGCTTGATAACGATTACGAGCTTGTATTCTGGTATACTCCGTTTCTCGACGAGATTTCTCATTTCTACATTGGAAAAAAACTAAAGCTTATGAATATTTACTTTGACCTAAACCGACTTGTTGAGAAAGTCTCCAAGAAACTTGACGAGAACGATATACTTTACATAATCTCAGATCATGGAATGGAGCCTGTGCCTGGAAGTCCATATGGGGGTGACCACTCGGATCATGGATTTTTCAGCAGCAATACTGGAGAACTCATAGGGAAGCCTCAAGAACTATTTTACCTAGTCATCAATAAGACTGAAAGAAGGGGTAAGTTCTGAAAGCTAAGACTAGGAGAATAAAGAAGCGTGTTTATTTTCCCATCTAGTTTGGAATGCATTGCGGTAATACTACAGGGGAACATGTAAGAGCCGGCTCCTAAAAATATTGTGAGTATACCCCGATCAAGGGCCTCTCTGAGAAATGGATATGTTTTTTGGATATTTTTTGTGATTCCAGGGCCGCCTGGAATAATTATGGCATCGATATCTTTTATGTTTACTCCGGAAGGGAGAGCTTCCTCTAGGGATTTCCAAGCCTCGCTCACTATTATAGGCTCATTCAATGTGCCCTCTACAAGTTTTTTTACCTCGCTCAAAAATCAAAAAATCTCCAGAATTCTTTAGTGTCCTATGGAACACTGCTATCATTGTTGGTCACCAATCAGGGGTTCAGTGCTTTAGTCTGATTTTTCCAAATGTTAACACTTCATCTTCTTTTATGTCTTCTAAGGCAATCCCTCCGATAACAAGATCAATCATCCATGGTGGGATTCCTGTTCCTGGTCTCTTCCAGGTGATATCTTCGTCCTCAATGATCTTTCCCTTAGGAATGTCTCTTTTGGCAACTAAGCTTCTTCTTGCGTATTTTCTTGAAACCTCTTCACTTGGAAGATAGTGTTTCTCAAATTTTCCGATAATTTTCATAACAAATTTCATTTTTTCAATAGTTCTCTTTAAGTCAGAGTAGTCCATTGCGTGGTAGTGATCGTTTCCGGGCAAGTTCTTGTTCCAGGTGTAGTGCTTCTCTATGACTTGAGCTCCAAGAAGCCATGCGGTTATTAAGACTTCCTCAACATGTTCTGGAAGCGTGTGATCCGAGTAACCAATAATATAGTCGGAGAATAATTCTCTCATTTTTTTAATGGCTCCAAGATTGGCGTCCTCGTACTTTGTTGGGTAGTTTAGGACACAGTGTAAGAGAATTATCTGGTCGTTTCCTTCTTCTTTAATCCACTCAATGGCCTTCCAGATTTCAGAAATTGTCGAAGCGCCCGTTGAGAGTATAATCGGCTTTTCCTTTCTAGCAATATACTTTAAGAATGGTTTGTTTGTAATGTCGGCGGAGGCTATTTTGTAGGCAGGGACGAGGGGTTCGAGAAAATCTGCACTCTCAGTATCAAACGGGGTTGAGATAAAGTCAATCCTGTATGCTCTTGCATAATCAGCAAGTTCTTCAAACTCGTTTTTCCAGAACTTGTCATATTTCTTAAATAGCTCGTACTGGGACTTTGTTGGTTCTTTTGTAGTGTCCCAATATGCGGGGGAATATTTTGAGGCCAAGGTTTCTGCTTTATAAGATTGGAACTTTATGGCATCCCCACCTGCTTTTGCAACTTCTTCGATCATCTGTTTTGCTTTTTCAATGCTGCCTTCGTGATTTACGCCCGCCTCGGCTATAATATACGGTAAATCAAATTTATCTCTCTTAATGACTCTTTTACCAAGCTTGATCTCTTTCATTCTTCCACCTCCAATATTCCGAGAGTATTTCGTTAATAATCTTATCAACACCCTGCCTTATAACTTTAGAGGCTTCAATCTGTGCTAGGTACATTTTCTTTCTTAAGTACGGATCATCGGCAATGTCTTTAATGGCATTGAGTATATCTTCCGGGCCTACATTACAAGCTACTCCAAGGTATTTAATTCCTCTATGATATCGGGCAAATAAATGCAATGTTTCCCTATCGTTTTGGGCGATACTTATGGTTGGGATTCCCATAGCAGCAAGTTCATAAATAGTCCTCCCGTTGGAAGTTATTGCAATGTCGGCCCTTTTCATTAGCCTTGGCATATTTTTGACGTTTTGGTGTATTTCAATATTATTTTCTAAACCTCGTAGTTCATTTAGTTGTGCTTCCAATGCTTTTTTATGAGAGTATCCAGGACCTATTACTACTATTACCTTTTCTATCGGAGTCTCCGAGATGATTTCTGGTACAACTTGTAGAACTCTACATGTTAGATTGTTTTGATCAACTCCTCCAAAACTTACAAAAAGAGTTTTGGGAGGATCTCTGAATTCAATCGGTGAATACAGATAGTATTTCTCGTTTAGGCATTCATATTCATGGCCAAATCTGTGATTTGGTTTTGGGTTGGTTTTTTCATAGAGAGCATTGAACACCAAATGAGCTTCATCCGCTCCTTCACCAAGATCCTCAAAATTGACTACGAAAACTCCGAACTCTTTTAGTTTTGTAATATATTCTAAATCTGTATCGAGAATATCGTTTATCACGATATCTGGGTGTATCTCCGCAATTTTTTGGAGAAGACGATCTTTTGAGGTTCTGATAACTTGGTATCCAGAATCTTGTACTAGTTTTATTGCCTGCTCATTGCTTTCATAAGTTATGAATTGAACTGTGTGTCCTATAAGACGGTCCGCAAGAGTTAATGCTCTGTAAACATGGCCCATTCCAACTTTCTCATTGCCGTTAACCACGAACAAGAATTTTAACCTACGCATTAGTGTTTCAGCGATTAGCCAGTCAAAGGGAGTATCTATATCCACTCCCTCTTCTTCATCTAAGACGAAAATTCCTATCTTTTCACCGAATCTTGAATTTTCTCTTATGAATCCTCGTCTTGTTATTAAAAATGCTCCAGTTTCTTTGTATTTTTTCGGAAGCCACTGCCTGTTTAGTCTCTTTTTGTAGTCTGGAACAACATGCCCTCTTTCTTCTTTCCAGTAAAGATGAGTTGCATCAACAACAGGAATTAACGTATCAAGGTCCTCAGAGAAAAATTTTTCAATCGCTCTATCTAAGGTTGTTGGTTTTAGTAGGGGAGATGTTGGCTGAAGGGTTATAACAACATCGTACTTCTTACCTAACAAATTCTCCATATGAATTGTAGCATCGTACACTACTGGATCTAAAGTCACGTCGTCTTGGGCTAGTTCATCGGGACGCTTTCTTAAATATACTGGAAAATTGGAAGCATATTCAAGGATTTCATCATCATCAGATGTTACTACAACGTCTGTTATGTACTTGCTTTTTAGAGCGTTTTGTATTTGGTAATAAATTAAAGGTTTTCCATTCAAAAGTCGAAGATTTTTTTTCTTTATGCCTTTAGAACCACCGCGAGCAGGAATAATCGCTAGTATCTCCATGTCCGCCCACCTACCTAAATTACTCCTTTCATTAACTCTAAAAACTTTGTGCTAGGTTGTTTTGGCATTTCTATGTGTTCTGTATCTGTTAGTCTGTAAAATTGTCTTTAGACGATCTTTCTTCGAAATGCTTATCTTGGAGGGATGGTTAGAACCCTCAACTCTTCCACTTCTTACAATGAATCACCTCCTGATATAATCTCAAATATTTTTGAGCGACATTTTCCCAAGAAAACCTTCTTGCCCATGATTTAATCTTTTTTCGATCCCACTGTCGATTTATAGCATCTTTTAAGGTGTTTACCATCGCATCGATGCTTCTCTCTGGGATAAGAGCCATACAATCTGGAGAGTATATGTCCCTCACCCCATGGAGATCCCTAAAAGTTATTATGGGCAAGCCAGCGGAAAGGGCCTCCAAAAACACAAGGGGTAGCCCCTCAGCATATGCCGGATGAATTAAAAAGTCCGATGCATTGTATAACTTTATCAAAGTCTTAGTATCAATAAAACCAAATATTCTGCAGTTAGAAATCCCATTTTCCTCACAAAAGTGTTCGAGAGATTTTTTCTCAGGCCCATCCCCAGCAATCACATAATATATCTTGTTTCTCAGTTCTGGCTCCAGTTGGAGAAGCATTTTTAAGACTGAGACCTGATTTTTGCGCTTACTTAACGTACCCACCTGAAGAAGAACAATCTTGTCCACTGGCAGTTTAAGAGATTCTCGTAGCTTCTTTTTATCGGTCAAAAGTTGAAATTTTTCATGATCTACACCATTCAAAATTACTCTAACCTTTTCTGGATTAACATTGTATCTATCGATTATTTCCTCCTTAACCTTTGATGATACTGAAGTCAGCAAAGTACATTTTTTTGAAGCAAGTAGGGAGAAAATGTCATTTTCCAATTCTCTAGCCTTAAACTTGACGGACAGATCATTGGAGGCAAGGCCATGCAAAGTAACAACTAGAGGGAAGTTACGCTCAGTAATAACTTCAATAAACGGCATCTCAACAGGCCTCAACCCATGGATGTGAACTATATCAACATCAAAGGTGCTTAAAACTAATTCAATATATGCATAGTTTAAAAGGACACTTAAAGCTACCTTAAGTTTATTAAAAATTCCATTGACGTATTTCGTTGGTTTAAGGAACCTCCCTCTAAAGAATTCCCTAACAATCTCTCTAAAGAGCTTAGCGCTCATTACTCCCACTATGTAGTTGACATTGTTTACTTTGAGTGGCTTTATAAAGAAAGATTTGAATCTCCCAGATACCCATGGCAACACGTAAACATCAGTTCCTATCTTGGCAAGATACTCTGAGAGCATTATCGCGGCTTTACCTGCACCTCCAATTCCTCTGAAGTCTTTCGTTGGGACATTGGTTCCAATCACTAGAACCTTCATCCCTTACCCCCCAATTTTTCAATGACTTTGATAACGTTTTTGGTAGCACTTCCGAGGCAACATATTCTATCCTTCAAAAATATCTTCCTTCTTTTTTCGAACTCATCCAAAAGTTCTCCAGTTTCAAGCTCGTTCAGGTATGATACCAAGTCCTCTTTTCTTGTGATAATCCATCTGAATCCGTACTCCGTGTACATGCTTAGTGCCTTTGAGTCTCCCATCGTATTTGTTAACAGTATCGGTCGGTTCATTATTATGGATTCTATTCCTACAGTCGAATGTTTAGTTATCAAGGCATCACTGACATACAGAAGCTCATAGACGTTAGTCTCCCCGGGCATTATTGTAACAAATTCCTTATTCTTTAAAAATTTGCGGTACAATGGTGCTCTCTGATCCTCGTTAGGGTGGAGTTTTATTAAAAGATGATATTCATCTTTTAGTGAGTTTAATGCTTGAGATATTACTTTAATGTTTTTCAAGTTTTCCTCACGGGATAATCCGTGGGTCTGAGTTGCCCAAAGAATGTATCTTTTGTTCCTTGGAAGGCCATATTTCTCAAGTATTTCGTCCCGGTCAAAGATTTCGTCAGAATACGCGAGAAAGTCATATCTCGGTTGTCCAGTGACTTTTACTGCCTTCCTAGGGTACCCATGTTTTAGAAGAATCCTTTTCTCATACTCTCCTTGAACGAGAGTTATTGTTGGGAGAACATAGTTAATGTAGTCATCCTCCTCATAAGAGACATTGGAGGGTATGTGATAATATCCTGGATGAGTGGGACTTATTACGCCGTGTTGAATGGCTATAGAGGGGATGCCTTCTTTCTTGGATGCGACTATTCCCATGTATTCAAGGGGACCATACTCATATTCAAGAAACAGGAAATTCGGTTTATGTGTTCTGAGAATCCTTCTCCACATTAAGTACCACCTCACAGATTCAGGAAATGCAACATTAATCAAGTAATCCTTAACGGGACGGGAAATATCAAACTTGTTCATGTTATACTTGTGTTCCTCTCGAGAAAAACTCTGCTTGAAATATGCCCCAAATGGAATTCTTCCCATTCTGAGTACCTTTTTAAGCTTAGAGGCCTCTTGATAAGGTTTATTAAAGTTTGGAAGATAATATGTGAGCTTTAATAAATTTAGACCCATCTCAGACTCAAGAGCCTTTTCAATAGGGTACATATACTCATGTTCGTAAATTTTTACAGGAGTAGCTCCATCATAGATCCATTTGAAGCCATGAATCGGTTCTAAAAATACTCCATCGTAACCAAGGGATTTTATATCCTGTTGTCTCCATCGAGAGATAGCATGCAATCGATAAAAGTATGCAAATTTAAACGCCATCCAATTCTGAGTCAGGGACTTCCTATTTCCTAAGACATACATTATAAACTTATTAGGGTTTATAAGGGATATCCCTTCGTAGGTAACCTTATCTTTAATTCTATTAATCACTATCTCAAAATCATACAACCCAATTTTCACACTAGGGCCCTCCCAATAACGGATACAATACGGAACATAAAATATTTTTGGTGGTTTACTCTCTAACACAGGACTTAAAAACTAACCAATGTATTTTTATTCTAAGTATCAAACACATACCGGGGGGACTCAAAGTGCGAATTTCCATTTTCGGTTCAGGTTATGTAGGTCTCGTCACTGGGATGGGTTTTGTCAAGCTTGGGAACGAGGTAATCTTTGTGGACGTTGACGAGGGAAAAATCGGGATGATTAATAATGCCCAACCCCCAATCTACGAGAAAGGGCTTAGGAAACTCATGAAAGAATTTCAAGGAAAATACTACGCCACCAGGGATTACCACGAGGCACTCCTCAACTCTGACGTGACTTTTATCGCTGTTGGAACACCTTCGAGAGAAGACGGCTCAATCGACCTTACTTACGTTGAACAGGCAGCGAGGGAAATCGGAAAAGCCCTCCGCGAGAAGAGTGATTACCACGTTGTCGTCGTCAAGAGCACCGTTTTGCCGGGAACTACAGAGAACGTCATCAAACTCATACTTGAGAAAGAATCTGGAAAAAAGGCATACGCGGACTTTGGCCTAGCGATGAATCCAGAATTCCTCCGCGAAGGAGTGGCCTTAGATGATTTCCTAAACCCAGACAGGATTATAATTGGCGTCCAAGACAAGAGAACAAAAAAGGTTTTGGAAGAACTCTACGCACCCATTGATGCTCCCAAGCTTTTCACTGATATAAAAACGGCTGAGATGATCAAGTACGCTTCCAACGCCTTCCTCGCAACTAAAATCAGCTTTGCCAACGAGATTGGGAATATTTGCAAGAAGCTTGGCATTGACTCGTGGAAGGTTTTTGAGGGCATTGGCTTAGACCACAGGATCAGCCCACACTTCTTCAGGACTGGAATCGGTTGGGGTGGGTCATGCTTCCCAAAGGACGTGAGGGCACTCATTCGAAAGGCGGAAGAGCTTGGTGAGGATCCAATCATCCTAAAGGCCGTCGTTGAGGTTAACAAGAGGCAACCACTCAAGCTCATTGAACTATTGAAAAGGCACGTTCCAGAGTTAAGAAGTAAAAGGATTGGTGTTCTTGGACTTGCATTTAAGCCGAATACTGATGATGTTAGGGAGACGAGGGCGTACGTTATCATCAAGAAGTTGCTTGAGGAGGGGGCAAAAGTCATCGCCTACGATCCTCAGGCTATGGAGAATTTCAAGCGCTTTTATTCGGACGTTGGCGAGAAGATCGAGTACGCGAACTCTGGAAATGATGTTCTCAAGAGTAGCGATGCTGTCCTTATTGTAACTGAGTGGGAGGAATTTGGGAATCTTGACTATTCGGGTAAAATCGTGATTGATGGCAGGCGCGTTAGGAGGGCGGAGGAAACGGCTGAAGTTTACGAGGGGGTGTGCTGGTGAGGATAAGGAAGGCTGTGATTCCCGCGGCTGGCCTTGGCACTAGGATGCTCCCAATAACCAAGTCAATGCCTAAAGAAATGCTTCCAATAGTCGATAAACCCGTCATCCACTATGTTGTTGAGGAGGCCGTAAAAGCCGGGATTGATGACATTCTCATCATAACTGGGAAGGGAAAGCGTGCTATAGAGGACTACTTCGACAGAAGCTTCGAGCTGGAGTTCTACCTGAGAGAGAAGGGAAAGCTGGAGGAGTTAAAGCAGATTGAGGAAATTGGAGAGATGGTTGACATCTATTACGTTCGTCAGAAGAAGCCCCTCGGCCTCGGAGATGCTATACTTCACGCGGAAAAACACGTAAACGGGGGGCCCTTTGCAGTTCTCCTGGGAGACGATATTATAGTAAGCCAGAAACCTGGCATAAAGCAACTGATTGACGTTGCTGAGAAAAGAAAAGTTCCCGTTATAGGCGTGGAAAGCGTTCCGCGGGAGCTTGTAAACAAGTACGGAATCGTAGACGGTGAGCCTATCGAAGAGGGCCTGTACATAGTACGGCATCTCGTGGAGAAGCCATCGATTCAAGAAGCACCGAGCAACGTTGCTATAATCGGAAGGTATATTCTGACTCCTGAGATATTTGACGCCCTACGGGAGACTCCTCCTGGCAGGGGTGGAGAAATACAGCTCACAGATGCCCTTCAAATACTCCTACCAAGCCAAGAGATCTTCGCAAAGGAGATAAAAGGGGAAAGATATGACGTCGGAAGTAAGCTCGGCTTCGTTATAGCAAACCTTAAATTGAGCCTTCAGAGAGGAGAAATGAGAAACGAAATGCTGGGATTCCTAAAAAGCATCCTCAGGGAGATCCCCGATGAGTAGACCTACTGTCTCCGTAATCATCCCCACGTACAACAGGGCAAACCTCCTTAAAAGAGCCATAGCGAGTGTTCTTAATCAGACATTCACGGACTTTGAGCTGATAGTGGTCGATGATGCCTCACCGGACAACACTCCGGAGGTTGTGAGGAGCATAAACGATGGAAGAATCAGGTACGTACGCCTCAAAAAGAACTCTGGTGGTCCCGTTGCAAGAAACACCGGGATAAGAAAAGCCAGGGGAAGGTTCATAGCTCTTCTCGACGACGATGATGAGTGGCTACCCAATAGGTTGGAGCTACAGATAAAAAAGTTTGAGATTC
>QMUE01000007.1 GCA_003663535.1 Thermococci archaeon | reverse complement strand
CTGCATAAATTCAAAACGTTCATGATCAATCCACCCTTTTAGATTTTCCAAGCTTCCTGCACTTAAATCATCGAGAACTCTAACTTCATAACCATCTTCCATAAGTCTATCCACAAGATGAGAACCTATAAACCCGGCACCGCCAGTAACCAGAATTTTCATTTTAATCACCACCTTAATTATGACAAAGGATTTAAATATGTTTAGAGTAACTTTAATACTGCTTGGAGGGGGAGAGAAATATGAAAGTTTTAATAATGGCTGGCGGCTATGCCACTCGTTTGTGGCCGATCACAAAGGGTAAACCAAAACCCCTTTTACCTGTGGGGGATAAATACATCATCGATTACATCCTTGAGAAGACTAAGGATCTTGGTTTGGAAGTTCATGTATCCACCAACAAGTTCTTTGAGAAGCATTTTAAGAATTGGGCCGAAAAAAACAACATTGGGCTTATTGTAGAGGAAACCATAAGCGAAGAGGAAAAGCTGGGGACCATTGGAGCAATTAAGTATGCAGTATCAGAACTTGGTGTTGATGATTACCTTATAGTTGCTGGTGATAATTTGTTCTCCTTTTCTCTGGAAGACTTTTTGAAACACTACAGTGGAAAGGCGTTAATAGCGGTCTATGATGTAGGTGACTTTGAGCTGGCCAAGAGGTATGGTGTAGTCCTCCTTGAAGGGAACAGGGTCATTGATTTTCAGGAAAAACCTCTGCAACCAAAGTCCACATTGATAAGCACGGGTGTCTATGCTTTTCCAAAGGATGTTATAGAGAAGGTTGGTGAATACCTCGAGAGAGGTAATAGGGATTCCCCAGGTTATTTCATAGAGTGGTTGCTGAAGAATGGCATTGAAATTTATGCATACAAGTTCGATGATTACTGGTATGATATTGGTTCGGCTGACAGCTATTTGGAGGCTATGAAGACATTACTTAAGGAGAGTCAAATTGAAGAGATTCAGATAAGTCCTTATTCCAAGATAATTCCTCCGGTGGTTATAAAGAAGGGTGCAAGAATTCTTGGGAGGTCAATAGTTGGGCCCTATGCTTATATTGGAGGGAACTGCATCATAGAGAACTCCGACGTGAGCGACTCCATAATCTTTGAAAACACTGTTATCAGGGGTTCTACAATATGGCGTTCTATAATCGACGAGAAGTGTGAAATAAGGAACCTCGAGCTTAAGAAGAGCTTAGTTGGAGGGCACGCGAAGATACAGAGGGGAGATTAGGTTTTAATGTTTTTTATTTTGATTTATGAAGTGAGAGTTACTTATTCCGAGTGCTTTTAAGCAGGAGTCTCGATAAAGATGCTGAAGAAGGCTATCAACGTGGCAATTCTGATCAACCAAAAATTTTTTTAATTGTGTAACTTTAGGAAAGATGTGGTGTAGCAATATGAAAGCTCTAATTTTATCCGGTGGTTATGGCACGAGATTGAGGCCTTTGACTTATTCACAGCAGAAGCAGCTTATACCGGTTGCAAATAAACCGGTTCTCTTTTATGCGATTGAGGATGTCATAGAGGCGGGAATTCATGATATTGGAATTATCCTCGGGCCCAACAAGGACCAGGTAATTGAGACCGTAAAAAGCGTTGACTGGGACGCTAACATTGAGTTCATCTACCAGGGTGAGCCCCTTGGTATAGCTCATGCAATAAAGGTTGCTCAATACTGGATTGGTAGTAGTGATTTTGTCGTATATTTGGGGGACAATATTCTTAGAGAAGGGATTGTCAATCATTTGAAATACTTCAAAAAGGAGAATTTTGATGCGAGCATTCTGCTGTGTGAAGTTAAAAACCCTCAAAGATTTGGAATTGTTCAACTTAGTGAAGATGGAAAGACAATAAAACGATTAATTGAAAAGCCCAAAGTCCCCCCAAGCAACTTGGCTTTAGTTGGTATTTATTTCTTTAAGCCAATTGTGTTTGAAGCCATATCCCATCTAAAACCCTCTTGGAGAGGGGAGTTAGAGATTACTGAGGCCATACAATGGTTAATTGATCACGATTATAAAGTTGGTTGGACAAAAGTCACCGGCTGGTGGAAGGACACTGGAAAGCCTGAGGACATTCTAGAGGCAAATAGACTAATTTTGGATGACATAAAGACGAGCATTAAAGTAGAAACCAACGCAAGGATTCATGGAAGGGTAATAATTGAGGAAGGTACCCAAATTGATGAGAATACCGTAATTAAGGGTCCGGCGATAATTGGCAAAAATTGTATAATTAAAAATGTCTACATCGGGCCTTATACGAGCATTGGAAACAACTGCGTTATCGAAAACACTGAGATTGAAGACTCTGTGGTTTTGGAGGACAGTAAAATTAAGTGTGGAGGAAGGATAGTAGAGAGTCTGATTGGAAGAAATGTGAAAATCCTAAGACAACATAACCATCCGTTTGGAAAAAGACTCATTATTGGGGACAATTCTCAAGTGGTATTATAAAATTTAGAGAGGTATCTGCTTTATGAAAGTTGTAATCACAGGAGATACTGGGTTTATTGGCAGAAATATGCGAACTTATCTAGAAAAATTAGGAATTGAAGTTGTAGGATACTCGAGAAGGCGCGGTCAGGATTTAATGAACATTGATCAATTTAATGATTTTGTAAAAAATGAGGCACCCGATATTGTTTATCATTTTGCCGCCGAGGCAAAACCCGGAGAAAGTGTGCTTAAACCCGTAGAAACTATCGAGATGAATATCAAAACAACTCTGAATGTCCTAGAGGTCAGTAGGAAGTATGATATTCCTGTGTTGTACCTCTCAACCTGTGAGGTTTATGGAGATTCGAAAGTACCTATAACGGAGGACTTCCCTCTTAACCCTCCAAATCCTTATGCAGCATCAAAAACAGCATGTGATAGGACATGCTATGCCTATTACCGGAGCTATGGACTTGATGTTAAAATTGTTAGAATATTTAACCCATATGGCCCGTATATGCAACTGAACAAGGTAATTCCAACTTTTTATAGACAAGCTATTCACAATAAGTCTATAACAATATATGGGGACGGGACTGATACTAGAGATTACACGTATATTGAGGATATAGTATGGGGGCTTTGGTTGGCGAAGGATTTGCCGGCCGGAGAGACCATTAACTTGGCAACAGGTAAGACGACCACTACTCTAAGGATAGCAGAAATTATTAAGGAATTGACAGGTAGCTCTTCCGAAATTGTATTTGTGGAATATCCTAAAAAATTTGGCGGCATAAAACACCAAGTGGGGTCTTATGAAAAAGCAAAGAAATTAATAGGATGGGAGCCCAAAGTAGATTTAGTTGGGGGTATAAAGAGAACTATCTCTTGGTTGGAAGAGGTGTACAAACATGATTGATGCTACTGAGAAAGAATTGAGACAAAAAATAGAAAAAATTGTCATGGAACTTGTAGAATATAAACAAGAAGCACAGAAATTCGCCCCGGGAAAAACAAGAATTCAATACGCTGGTGCGGTATATGATCATACAGAAATCAATAGTATGATAAATGCTATATTGGATGGGTGGTTCAGTGGGGGAAAATACACATTAACGTTTGAAAATAAATTTGCAAAGACCCTTGGAGTTAAACATGCAATTTCAGTCAACTCCGGATCGTCTGCTAATCTGGTAGCAATGGGTGCATTTTTCTCGAATAGACTCAAAAAACAATTTCAACTAAAGCCCGGAGATGAGATAATAACAACAGGTCTTTCATTTCCAACGACTGTAAACCCGATTATTCAGTATAACTTAATTCCTGTTTTTGTGGATGTTGAATTGGGAACGTATAATCCCTCAGTGAAGGACATAGAGAATGCCATATCTCCAAAAACTAAGGGCATATTTATTGCACATACTATAGGGAATCCAAATGAAATGGACCATCTCATGGATCTAGTAGAAGATAAAGATTTGATCTTAATCGAAGATTCATGCGATGCCCTCGGATCAAAGTATGACGGAAAATATGTGGGAACTTTTGGACAGTTTGGAACATTTAGTTTTTTCCCTGCGCATCACATAACTACCGGTGAGGGAGGGATGGTAATTACAAACGATACTCAGCTCACGGAAATTGCAAGATCCCTTAGAGACTGGGGCAGAGCCTGTGTCATGCCGATATGTAATCCCCAGACCTGTGGGGATACAGAATGCCCCCGGTCCCTTAGGAGCACTGCTAAGAATATCTTTGGGTTGCCTGAAGACTATGACAAGAGATACACGTACGTTGAAATTGGATACAACTTAAAGATGACTGAGATACAAGCTGCTATGGGATTGGCTCAACTTGAAAAGTTACCCCGATTCATCGAACTGCGCAAGAGGAATTTTAAATTGCTTTATGATGCATTTATGGAGTTTGAAGATTATTTCATTCTTCCAAGATGGCACAAAAAAAGCGAGGTCTCGTGGTTTGTATTCCCAATTACAATAAGAGAAAGCGCTCCGTTTACCAGAAAGGAAATCACGAGGTGGTTACTCAAAAATAACATCGAAGCAAAGTTATTCTTCAGTGGCAACCTACTGAAACATCCTGCATATCACAGAATAAATGCAAAAGTTGCAGGTGAACTAAAGAATTCAGATTTAATTGCTAAGAATTCATTTTTTATAGGAGTCTACCCCGGATTGAGTGAAGAGATGATATCATACATTGTAGAAACAATTGGTAAATTTATTTCAAAATATAAGAAGTAGGGAAATGCAAGGAGGTTACTAGTGAGAAACCAAGTAACCCTATGAGGTGACATAAATGAAGGTGTTAGTTACAGGTGGTGCTGGATATATAGGTTCAGTAATGGTGCCCATGCTTTTAGAGGGGGACTTTGACGTTGTAGTGTTAGATAGATTTTTCTTTGGCAAAGAAACGCTAAAAGATGTTGAGGGGCATCCAAGATTAACGTTAGTAAAAGATGACATCAGATGGTTTGATCCTTCCCTAATGCGAGGTATTGATGCAGTTATCGATTTGGCCGCGTTATCCAACGATCCGTCTGGCGAAATTGACCCACAGAAAACTCTAGAAATAAACAACAGGGGAAGAGTAAGGATCGCAAAGTTGGCCAAAAAATATGGGGCCGAGAAGTACGTCTTTGCTTCTACCTGTAGTGTCTATGGATTTCAGGATGGGATTGTAAACGAAAATTCTCCAGTGAATCCACTTACGACTTATGCAAAGTCAGCAGTCCTAGCAGAGCAAGATATTATGCCCCTCGGGGATGACAAATTCAGCGTGACGTTCTTGAGACAGGCCACAGTATACGGGCTCTCCCCGAGGATGCGCTTTGACCTAGTGATAAACGCGATGGTTCTATACCTTTGGAAAGAAGGAAAATTAAAAATAATGCGTGACGGAACCCAGTGGAGGCCTTTTGTATACGTCAAAGACACTTCAAGGGCGTTTATCAAGGTTCTCGAGGCGGATCATGACCTCGTTAACAAACAGATATTCAACGTGGGTAGCAACGAGCAGAACTATCAGATATTCCCATTAGCACAAATGCTTGCTGAGGCTCTTGGTATGGAATTACAGTATGAATGGTACGGAGATCCAGATAAGAGATCATACAGGGTCGATTTCTCCAAAATAAAAGAAGTCCTTAGGTTCAAGCCAAAGTATACACCGAAAGATGCTGCAAAAGAAATTTATCAGGCATTGGAAGAGGGAAAAATTAGGGATGACATAAAGACCAGAACAGTTCAGTGGTATAAGTATTTGCTAGAGGCACACAGAATTATCAAGGAAGTTGAACTAGATGGTAAGATATTGTGACTCCTTTACTTTATTTATGAGGCATAGACATGTTTGAAAAAAGTTATGTCGATGAAAATTACATGGGGATTCTTAGGATAACCTCTTTGTTGTAAAGGTTTTCATGAGGGCTTGAGTTCCCAAAGAAAATGCAGAAATAGCTGCTGACAACATTATTATGGCCGATTTGAGGGGAAATTGAAATTCATGGCGTTCAGAGGTTAAAGAGATACGTTGATGGGCTTCTCAGCGGGAGAGTAAACTCTCATCCAAACATTAGAATCGTCAAGGAAGGAGTCTCTTATGCTTTAATTGACGGGGATGAAGGATTAGGACGGGTCGTTGGCCATAAAACTATGAAACTGGTGATCAAAAAGGCCAAGGAAAGCAGTGTTGGAGTCGTAGCAGTGAGAAACAGCAACCACTATGGAATAGCAGGATACTATGCTTTGATGGCCGCCGAAGAGGGGATGACTGGGACCAGCATGATGAACTCTCGCCCTTTGGTCGCCCCAACTGGCGAGATAGAGAGAGTTTTGGGAACGAATCCAATTGCACTAGCCGCTCCGACCAAAGATAGGCCGTTCTTGCTTGACATGGCAACCAGTGTTGTTCCAATTGGAAAAGAAGTATACCAGCGAAAGGGGAAGTCAATCCCAGAGGGCTGGGCGATTGATAGTGAGGGCAATATTATCAGAGATGTTGGAAAAGTCTTCAATGATAGTGCTTTGCTGCCACTGGGAGGATTTGGAGAGCTTTTTAGTGGGCACAAGGGCTATGGATTGAGCGTTATGGTCGATATCTTGGCCGGAATTGTAAGCGGTGGGACTTGGAGCAGGCACGTAAAGAACACAAGCGAAAAAAGAGCGAGGTCAACCACTTCTTTATAGCCATAAACATCGAATCCTTTGTTCCCCTCGAGGAGTTTAGAGAAGGGATGAGTGCTATGATAAAAGAGATAAAGAGTTCTAAAAAGCATCCGAATTTTGAAAAGATATGGATCTATGGAGAAAAAGGATTCTTAACGTAGGAGACAAGGTTCAAGCTCGGAATCCCCGTTTATAAAGATGTTCTGGAAGAAGTTAATGAGATTGCAGAAAAGCGCCGACTTTTGGGAGCATAAACCTCGAGGACATAGCTTCACCCAAGTGCTTTTACCTCCTTGACAGGCTCAGGGAGGAACTAGACATCCCGGTTTTCCATGATGACCAGCAAGAAACAGCGGCCGTTGTCTTGGCCGGGCTTTTGAATGCCTTGAAAGTTGTCGGAAAAAGTGTCGATGAAATTGTAATAGCTCTATTCGGTGCCGGTGCTGCAGGCTTTGCAACTTTAAGAATTCTAACAAAAGCCGGGGTAAAACCGGGTAACGTAAGGGTTGTCGAGCTTGTTGATGGAAAGCCAACTGTTCTGACGGCGGATATGGATTTGGAAAAGCTTTTCCCTCACAGGGACTGGCTTTTGAGCAAAACGAATGCCGAAGAGATTGCCAGGGGACCTGAGGAAGCTGTAAAAGGGACCGATGTTTTGATTTCGTTTACGAGGCCCGGGCCAGGAGTTATAAAGTCAGAATGGATTGCAAAGATGAACGACGATGCAATTGTGTTCCCACTGGCCAACCCAGTTCCTGAGATACTTCCAGAGGAAGCTAAGAAAGCTGGAGCCAAGATAGTTGCAATAGGTAGGAGCGACTATCCAAACCAGATTAACAACGTCCTCGGCTTCCCAGGCATTTTTAGAGGGGCCCTAGATGTGAGAGCAAAGACGATAACGGATACAATGATCATTGAGGCTGCAAAGGCGATAGCGAGTGTTGTAAGTGATGAAGAACTCAGCGAAGAATATATAATTCCATCACCTCTGAATCCAGAAGTTTACTCGAAAGAGGCCAGAGCTGTGGCCAAGCAGGCAATGAGAGAAGGGGTTGCGAGGAGAAAAGTCAGCGGAGAATGGGTTGAGGAGCATACGAGGAAGCTTAGGGAGTTTTATGAAAAAGTTATAGCACCAGTAAACGAAAAGCGAAAAATTATATAAAAAATATTATATAAATAAAAAAAGAGATTTAAACAATACCATGAACATTCAAAGAGACAAAGAGATAAGGTGATAATAATGCGGTTCGAGTTCAAACGCTTGGAGATTCCAGACGTGATTTTGATTAAGCCCAAAGTCTTTGAGGACGAGAGGGGCTTCTTCATGGAGACTTACAGAAAGGAGGAGTTTGAGAAAGCTGGAATAAAAGAAGAGTTTGTTCAAGATGGACATTCGAGGTCAAAATATGGAGTGCTAAGAGGCTTGCATTTTCAAAAAGAACCCTATGCACATGCTAAACTAGTCAGGTGTACTAAGGGGATCATCTATGATGTTGTTGTTGACTTACGGAGAGATTCCCCAACTTTTGGGAAATATGCGTCTGTGATTCTTTCAGAATTCAACAAGTATATATTGTATGTCCCCAAAGGTTTTGCCCACGGTTTTGTCGTCTTAAGTGAGGAAGCCGATGTTCTCTATAAATTTGACAAGCCATATAATCCGGAGTACTACCGAGGCTTAGTGTGGAATGACCCCGATGTAAACATCAAATGGCCCATTGACAATCCAATCGTATCATTACAGGATCAAAAATGGCCAACTTTGAAAGAGTTGATCAAATATGAAGATTGCAATAATCGGGGTGAGGGAGACCTGATTTGATTATCAATACAGCAGCTTACGTTAGGGTTGACGATGCAGAGCTCTACCCGGAGAGGGCCTTTCAAGTTAATACAATAGGAGCCTTGAACATTACGAGGGTATGCTAACGGGATAAACGCCATCAACGTCTACATCAGCACGTACTATGTCTTTGATTGAACCAAAGGCGAACCTTACACCGAGGAAGACATCCCGAACCCGATAAACGTCTACGGCTTGAGCAAGTACGCCGGGGAGATATTCACCAAGAACTACTCCAAAAAACACTACATCGTTAGAGTTGCAAGCCTCTATGGAAAGGCCGGGGCAAGCGGGAAGGGCGGAAACTTCGTCGAGTCCATGATTCAAAAAGCTAAGAGAGGGGAAGAGCTCAGGGTCGTTGATGATATGTTTATGAGCCCAACCTATACGAAAGACATTGCTAGGACTTTAAAGAAGTTTTCGAAGTTAAAGCCTGAGTTCGGGGTTTACCATATGGTGAATGAAGGTTTCTGTTCCTGGTATGAATTCACTAAAGCAATATTTGAGATTTTGAACTGGGGAGTTGAGGTTAAGCCGATAAAGTCGAGCGAGCTTAAAAGATTGGCAAAGAGGCCTCAATTTTCAGCTTTGAAGAACAAAGAACTGGAAAAGCTCGGTCTGAAAATGAAGCCTTGGAGGGAGGTTTTGGAAGAGTATTTGAAGGAGAAAGGGTATCTTTAGATGTTTTCTATGGCAAGGCTAAGGTTAGTCCTCACAATGCCTATTTATAATCTCCACCCCAAACTTATTTGGACTTATCGGCTTTGTAATGGGCGAGTAGTAGTATCTCTAATATGTCGCCGGGTTTTATGTCCATGACTTCTCTCAGGGCCTTTGGAATGAATATACCCCCTTGCTCGCTAACACGAGCCGTAAAAGCCCCCTCTTTTGGCTTCTCATCGTTTTCGTACTTTATTATTTTAACTTCAACAAAATCGCCTTCATCTATCCCATAAAACTTTCTCGTGCCTGCAGGGATTATTATCCTACCGATTTTGTGGACGACAACATGAAACTTGGCCAGAACACTCATGCCCACTCCCCCAACAACTTGTTCACTTTCATTAATATGCTTTTTGGGTTCCGAAAACTTTAAATACATTTTATGAATATATACTACAAAAAATGAAGTGGCGATAAAGATGTTGAACCTCAATGAGGTTGAGGAAGTTTTAGAAAAGATGAAGCTCCGGTTTCTCATTCAAGAAAAAAGCAAGATTGCTGGAGCTGACGCACTTGATTCAGTCGTTCTTCTTAGAGATGGACATATTTTAATTCTCCTACTGCTTGAAAAAAGGCCCAGAAGGAAAGGTTTTATAGATGGCAGCTGGCCCGGTTTAGAATTCTGGTTTATCTGGAGGGATGGAGATAAGGTATACGTTCAGAAGGCCGGGGATAAAGATGTCATTCCCCTTGAGTTTGGGGAAGTTGACGCATTCATAGACCTAGTGCTCCAGTAAAAACTCACACGACTCGAGAATACTCTCTAGGATGAGCAGTGAGGAATAATTAGATGATGCAATAGGGTTTGCACTCCTTGTTTCTGTAACCTTAACATAATTGTCGTCTTGAAGCTTAACCTACTTTTCTGCTAGCCCCTTTGTACATATTAAACGTGTTGGCGAAATCTCTTAGTTGTTCCTCATCCATCATTGAGAGGGCGGTGTAAAGGGCCATGATGGCTTTGTCTCTCTGCTGTTTGAGTTGGTAAATGATTTCTTCAAGTACTGCCACTTTCAATTCGAGTGCATCAACCTTTTTCCTGAGTTTAGCGATTATGTTTGCCTCTTCCTTCGCTTCGAGTAGTGCGTTTAAAGTATCTCTAACGAACGCAACGAACTCGTGAGGGTCGCTGAAGTCAAGGATGCGGTCGTAAATCTCATTAACTGGAACTTTAGCGTACTGCATGACTATTAGCGTTGCATAGAACCCAACTTCATTCAGAACGTCAGTGAACCAGCTCATTCTCTCGGTCATGTGTTTGACTATCTTTGCATGGCTTTTGTCAAGTTCTTCAAGCGTTATCCTCCTCCCAATTCCAGCTTGCTGGTATTTCGATGTCTCGCTCTTGCCCTTGCTCTCTCCAACTTTTTTTTCGTTTCTTGGACTTCTTTAGCTTTTTTTCTTTAATTTCGTCTCTTCTCTTTCCCGCATACTCTTTCGCTCTCTTGTGTGTTCTCTTCTGCTCTTTTTTGCTGAAGCTCGATAAGTCAAATGATTTACTTTGACCAATCTCATTGTAGATTTCTTCCACGTCTTGTAGTTGCTCTTTTTCCTGTTTCGTATCTCTCCCCTCCTGTAATTCTTCGGCGCCATGTTTGCAAATGCGTTATTTAAGCTTTTTGCGTTGAGTGTAGAAAGGAGGATGTGTTTTGTATATTTAAGTAATTACATAGCTCTACAATTTCTATCAAAATACAAAAGTTGTTGGGTAGAAAAATCATGCAACTTGATAGGGGGTAAAGTTTTTTAATGGAATTCATCATACTATTAGATGATGAACTTAGCAATCCTTGATTTTCGAACATTGCTTGAAAGGATATACATTTTCTTCGGGACAGGGGAGTTCACGTCAAGGGAATTGAGTGACCGCCTTAGAGAGGCAAGTACACCAGAGGTAATTAAGCCGGTGTTAATTTCACATCCTTCTTTTCCTAAGATTTACCACAGGTTTAGCAGGAAGATGATTTCAAATGACTTGAGAAGGCTCTACGCCATGGGTTTCTTGAAGAGACGGAAAGTCAAGCGGAAGTCTAAGACCAAAAGCGGGAAAATCTGCTACAGGGGTTATGAGTACAAGTACTCGCTCTCAAGTCAGGGCTTGAAGTACTTGGCTTATATGGCGAGAGGCGGGGAGAAGGAAGAGGAGTGGGAGGGACTTGGGGACTTGCTTATAAAGATAATGTTAGAAAAGAAAGCCCCAGAAGAGGCTCGGGACATTTTGTGGGAGTTTTATCAAACTCAACTCAAGGAGAGGAAGGGCTTCAGGAGGTTTTCGACTTCTATCATGGCCTTCTGGGATAAAGTTTTGGAGTGTGTGACGGAAATTCTTAGGGACAAAAAGATTAAATTGCTTGAAGAGAGGGGTAAGCTACTTGAAGAAGAGAACAAGATGTTGAAAAGAGAAATTGAGGGATATAGAAATCAAGAATTTGAGGTTAAGGTCTCTCTTCAAAAATTTAAAGTTCAATTCGAGCTAATTACAGGCAAAATGCTGAGGGAGCTGGAAAGGATGAAAAAAGAGAACGAGAAACTTAGAAAAACCAAGGAGATGTACAAAAAGGTCGTTGATATGACTGAGGAATTGCTTGATGAACTTCTCTCATCGCTACCGGAATGAAATTAGGGACTAAAGTTTTTAAGTCCCCCTTGATATAAGCTCTCAAGCAGTCATCGATAATTGAATCTATATAGGTGACTTCGATGAGCGAGGTAAGCTATGCGTTGCAGAGGATTGCAAGGGGAACTGGAATAATCTTCGTGGGAACTGTTATTTCAATGCTCTTTGGATTTTTTAATAGGGCTATCATCGCCAGATATTTTACCACTTCCGAGTACGGTGTTTTTAACCTAGCATTGACTGTCTTGAGCATTGCCCTTGTCATTGCAACACTCGGCTTCCGAAACTCCCTCCCTAGGGAGGTCGCGTTTTATAAGGAGAAGAAGCCTTCCAAACTTGATGCTTTAATTTCTACTGCCCTGATGATCGTCCTTGTAAACAGCGTTATCTGGACTGTAATTTTAATCCTCGGGGCAGGAGATATCGCTCAGGTTTTTGATGAGGAAAGATTGACTTACTCTCTGAAGATAATAGCCCTTGCACTGCCCCTTTCGTCCTTGATTGCTATTGTAGTCTCTATTTCTAGGGGCTTTGGCAGGGTCAGGGAGAAGGTTTACTTTCAGAGCATAGCTTACCCGACTGCGTTTTTGATCTTCATTGTGCTGGGAATTCTCTTGGATTATTCATTCACTTACGTGTTCTTCGCTTACGTCCTTGCCCAAGCCCTCACGTTCTTGGTCTTGGTTTTTGATGTGTGGAAGGTCAGGCTTTTTGGTTTTAGAATGTCGTTGGACTTGAGGATTGGGAAAGAGCTTATTAGATTTTCACTTCCTCTCCTCTTCAGCGGGATTATGGTCTTTGTAATGAATTGGGCTGACACCTTGATGCTTGGTTATTATAAAAGCTCGGAGGTCGTTGGTCTTTACAATGCAGCTTCTCCTTTGACAAAGTTAATAAGAATATTCTTAACTTCTGCTGCATTTCTTTATCCTCCAATTGCTTCCCAACTTTATGCTCGAGGTAGGATAAATGAGATGAAGAGAATTTATCAAATATTAACTAAGTGGATTTTTATATTGACTTTACCAGTATTTAGTATAATGTTCCTCTTTCCCGAGGCCACTATTAACTTTTTCTTTGGGACAAAATATCTATCCGCGGCTGTGGCACTCAGAATTTTGGCTCTGGGCTTTATGTTTCACACTTTTCTCGGGCTGAATGGGCAGACTCTCCTTGTGATGGGAGAAAGCATGTTTATTATGGCATCAAATCTTGTTTCTACAATCTTTAACGTTATATTAAATGCTCTTTTAATTCCAATTTATGGTATTGAGGGGGCCGCAATAGCCACCGCTACATCCTACTTTGTCGGGAACCTTCTAGGTTCGCTAAGGCTTTATCAAAAGACTAAAATCCATCCTTTTAGCAGGAATTACTTGAAGTCGTTGGTCATTAGTTTTGTCTTTTTAGGGTTAATGGGGAGTGTAAATTTGAGAGTTCTAAACATATGGTATGTAGTTCTAATTTTAGTGATATTCTTGGGAGCTTACTTTTTTCTTGTTTTGCTTAGTAGAAGTGTTGACAAGGAAGACATTGAACTATTATTAGCAATAGAGAAGAGACTAGGGATTAATTTGAGGACAATAAAGAAGATTTTAAAAAAGTTTGTTTAAGCTCCTATGAAAAACCAAACACTACTGGATCATAAAATTTGTGAAAACAAAAATAAGTTTTAAATTTGAGTTTTTGATATTTCCAAAGGCTGCTATTTAATGTTTCCTCGAGTCTCATAGGCATCATCGACATTGGAGCAAAATTGTGAGTGAGATTTTTAAGTCAGAACGATGATTGTAAATCATGCCACGGAAAAGAAAACAGAAAATAAACTGGGCCAAGTACGAACAATTAAGAAACCTCCCAGACAAAAAAGTATTCTTAGCACTCAAAAACGCAGTTTATAACCTACCAGAACCCTACAGAGTGCATAAGGGCGGCAGAGGACGACCAGCCTATAACCCAAAAGCCGTAACCGTCCTAATCCTCTGGCAATTCTACGTGAACAAAACCGACAGAGACTACCAGAACTACCTCAAATCAACCGACTGGATCAAACAAGAACTAAACCTAACCCAAATCCCCGACAGACGAACCCTAAACAGATACAGGAAGAAAATAACACCAGAATACCTGTCAAACCTCAACAAACTGATTCTAAACCAAATAAACCCCAGCAAACTCGCCGCCGACTCCACGGGATTAAAAACCTCCAGAAAACTGGCAGCGTGGTCCGTAAAAAAGGGCGACAGGGATTTTTAAAACTGCATGTTCTCTACGACCTGGAATCCCGGACTGTGGTTTCTCTGCGTGTGACTGAGGGTTCTCGGCATGATTCGCCGGTTTTCAGGGATTTAATCAGGGATGTTGGGAGGT
>QMUE01000006.1 GCA_003663535.1 Thermococci archaeon | reverse complement strand
CTTAGGGGAAGCGGACGTGAAGAGGGAAGGAAAAGATGTTACGATTGTTGCAACTGCAGCAATGGTTCACAAATCCTTAGAAGTGGCAGAGAAGCTTGAGAAAGACGGCATAAGTGTTGAGGTTGTTGATCCGAGGACTATAATTCCACTGGATGTGGACACTATCATAAATTCCATAAAGAAGACTGGAAAGCTTGTTGTGGTTGATGAGGGATATCCAAGGTGTGGCTTTGCCACGGATGTAGCGGCTTTAGCTGTTAATAAGGCCTTTGATAGCTTAAAAGCTCCTGTAAAGATAGTGACACCACCAGCAACACCTGTTCCCTTCAGCCCTGCTCTTGAGAGTGAGTGGATACCAAGCACTGAGAAGATTGAGAAGGCTGTTAGGGAGATCCTTTGATCTTCCCAATTTTTTAGAAAAAGGAGGTAAGGATTGTGGAAAAACCTATATTTACGGATGTCCTTCAGGTTGCTGTTGTTGTGAAAAATTTAGATGAAGCTGTAAAAATATACTATGACGAGTATGGGATAGGCCCGTGGGCAATATATGAATTTAACCCAGAAACAGTGAAAGATATGATCATCAGAGATAAAAGAGAGGATTATGCTATGCGTCTCGCCCTATGTAACATTGGGAAAGTCCAATGGGAACTGATAGAACCTAAAGATGACAAAAGCATTTACGCAGAATTTTTACGCACCCATGGCGAAGGGCTACACCATGTAGCCTTTGGGGTTGAAGACTATGATGAAGCTATGAACTTTTTCAGGTCTAAGGGTCACAAAATTTTACAAGGTGGCACATGGTGTGACTTCATCTACACTTACTTAACTACTGAGGAAGACTTAAAGGTTATTGCTGAGATCTACAAGCCACCTGAGAGCTTCAAGTGGCCAGAACCTGATGAAGTATATCCGCCCGGGGCTAAAATCCCTTGGATAGGCTGACGCAAGGTCAAAGTTTCTTTTTTTAAATTTGAGAATGTTTAGAAGGTGATGAGAACGCCTGAGGAAGTGAAAGAGGAGCAGAAATGGGGTTATCATTGGCCTGTAATGTTGGCCGTTATCATAGCCTCCGTTTTAAATTGGTGGATTGGGCACTTAATATTCACTAGAGTTTCCATATGTGGGGCAGAATGGCTTGATATTGTTGGAACGTATCTATGGGCTTTATGGTGGGTCTTTGCATTCGTTGTGTGGGGGTATTGGCCCTTTAACAAAGTTGAAAACTGGTGGAGCCGTGGAATTGCAACCCTCGGTGTTTCATGGGTATTGGGTGTAGTATGCTGGTATCTAGCAAGCAAGCTGGTCGACCTTCAAACCTATGGATTCCCGATACTGGCAGGTCTGTTCTTCTGGGTGGTAGTCACAGATTTTTCCTTCCACCTATGGGGAGAGACGCCTGCTCCTAAAAAGGCAGTGCTGGATTTAATGCTCTGGTATTCCCTAGTTCTAATTACCATAATAGCTCTCCCAAAGCCAGGTCTCATGCCTGCGTGGTGGTTTATTCCAACACAATGGCTCCTAGGCTCGGGAATTATAGCATACTGGAGTAAGGATATGAAAGGATATGAGGGAGGAATAGCATTCTGGGTCATAAACATGGCAGTGGTGTTCTTGGCAGTTGGAATCGCATCGTTGCTGGGCCATTTTAATTTCTCGCTGGATGCTCCTTATGCGTCCCTGACAAGTGGTTACTCCCTTTATTTCCTAATATGGTTCGGAGCAGGATGTAGCTTTAACTGGAGTGTCTTCGTAATATTCGAAGGATGGCCGTGGAGAAAGATAAAGCCGCCTACGTTGGGAGCAATTGTAGGTTTCATCGGAGTTATCATAATCCAAATAATTGCAGTTCTTGTGAGTATTGCAATAACAAAGCATATCTGGCCTCCCACAAGTCCGGAAGATACTTACTACTTAATGCAAGCATTTGTACTTGCATATGCTGGTGTTCATTGGGGATTCGCGATACCTCTATGCTTCCCGTCCAAGAGAACGGGATTTCCGCAATCATGGTCATGGGAAGACTGAATGAAGAGGAGTTTAGGAGATGATATAATGGGAAAGCTTAAAGCAGTTTTTATGTTCTTGGCTCCCGAAGCGGAGCCTGAGAAGCATAGGGCAATTATTTCAACGCCAGTTGTAGAGCTTCACGTGGTTGGAGTTAAAGACTATGAAGAGGCATGCAAAATCGCAAAGGAACTTGTAAATGATGGTATAGGAGTAATTGAACTATGTGGTGGCTTTGGTCATAAAGGTGTTGCAAAAATTGTGGAAGCAGTGGAAGGAAAAGTTCCTGTGGGTGTGGTTAGGTTTGACATCCATCCAGGGCTTGAGGGAAAAAGCGGAGATGAGATATTTAAGTGAGCAAGGGTAAAAAGTTGGAGGAAGTTAATGTTAAGTTTTCCATTGAAAGAAAAACAGAATTGCCAACAAAAATAATTGCAAAGGTTGGAGATTTTGAAATTATAGTGGACGAGCATCTGAAACTCTCTTAAAATCGAAGTAAGAAGAGGGAACCAGTAGGGTAGGAAAAATCTCAATAACTGCAATATGCAACATGGGATCTCAATTAGACCTCATATACCTCAGTTTCCATTCGCTTTGCTTTTTCTACATAAACCCTCTTGAAGCTTAGTTTTTCATAGGAAATAACTGCTATTATTGCATAAGGGTCGCATTTTCCACTAAGCAAGTGTCCTCCATATACTTTGTTGTTTTTATCAGCAATGCTTATGTGAATATGGACTCTTGGGGTAGTCTCTTGGAGGTACCCGGTTATTGAGACGAGTTCATAAACCCCTTCAAGTTTCTTTTGCTCATAACCTGTGCCGGTGTAATAACCTATCTCGGGATCTTTTAACATTCCAATGCCTGAAACTATCATGCCCGCTTTTATATTTTCTTCTTGTGCCAATTGGGTCAGTTTTTCTACAAGATCCTCATTTTTTTCTAGTTTTGCTACTATATGCTCTTTATCTCTTTTGGCATACATTTTAGAAACCCCCTAAAACCCTAAAAGTAAATAAAAATTAAAAATTTAAAAAATCATTCCTCTTCCAAAACAGTCGCTATACCTTTTACTCCATCCAAGCGCACTTTAATGCCGTCTTTGAGCATCTTGGTAGCAATTCTTGTGCCTACTATACATGGGATACCGAATTCTCTTGAAACTATTGCTGGGTGTGATGAAAGGCCTCCACTGTTTGTGATGACTCCTTTTACCTTTGGATATACTGAAATCCATGCTGGGCTTGTTATGTCACAGACGAGAATATCTCCTTCTTCGACTTTGTCAAATTCATGCGGCCCTTCTACTACCTTAACAACTCCCTCTACGACTTTTGGTGCCCCAGCCGCAAGACCTTTTATGAATTTGACTTTACCGCTCTTTGCAGCTTCATATGCCTCTTTCTCTTCTTGTAATTTCTCAAAGCTCCATCCCCAGAGGCCTTGCTTGTATGGCTCGTCTTTGATTGACCATTCTGTAATTGTTCCCACATAGGGAGCAGGGACAAGTTTGTTGGCTTTTTCTCTTTCGGCTTTTCTTTGTTCTACTAAGGCTTTGGCATCAATTTCTGCAGGATCTGCGAATAGGGTTCTTATCTCATCATACTTTAGATAGAGTATGTCATAGGGCTCTTCTAGCAATCCTTCTTTTACGAACTTCCTTCCTAGTTCTCTAAGCACGTATTTAGCAGCAGCGTTTGTTTGCTGGTCGATGTAGAAGTGATGGTTGGGTGTTAATGGTGCCATTTTTATAGCTCTCTCCATTTGCTCTTTTACTACTTCTTTCTTATCTTCTGGTATCATTTCCATTAATTTTTCAATGGCCTCTTGTTGGTCTGTGGCAATCCATTCTTTGTCTGCGTAGAAGTCGTAGTCCATTGAAAGGTAGGTTCTTAGTTGGGCAATAACAGTTGGCGGGTACTCTTCCCAGGTTGGGAGGTCATACTCATACACATACAGTGATTTTCTTCCGTACTCTTTCAAGAATTGGGCTATCTTCTCATATATCTCTTTACCTTCTTCTAGTTTTTGTAGTTCTTCCCAAACTTCTTCATCAGTTTTTGCGGATTCAAATAGTTCTCTTACAGTTGGGTTGGTTTTAATCATTTCTTTAATATCATATAATACCTTCAGAGAATCCCAGTTAACGTCGTCTGTAGACACCAATATCCTAGCAATTAAGTCCTGAACCTCAGGAGTGTTATACTTTTCATCTCCAATAACTTGGCGAACTGTTTCTTTGAAGAACAAGAACGATGCAAATTGAGCAAAGTTCAGTATCCAGTGAAGCTTCCAATTTCTGTCATAGATATCGATCATTTCTTCCAATAGCCACATTAGTTCTCCTAATGAAGCCTCTTCGTATGGATAATTGAATATGAACCCTAGATTGTTCTTAATCTCGGGGACATATCTCTTCTCCCATTGATCTAAGAAGATGTCGGCATATACTGGTAATATCTTCATAAAGTATTTTCCAGAAATTCTTAGCTCGTCAGGGTCAGTACGTGGAATTACGGTAGTATAGGCATACCCATTAACTACTTTTCCAGTCCATGCTCTTCCAGTAGGAGACCAAAATCTCCTGTACATATATTCACAACTCTTTATGAGTTTTGCATCCCACCAAGTAAAGAGCTCCATTATGGGCAAAGCTGGATGCGGGTTGTGTAGATCACTTCTCCACCAGTGTAAATCTTTTTCATGTTCCTTCAAAACAGTTACCCATTCTACATTTAGTTCTTTGTCCCAATCTTCGCCCCATTTTACTGGGAAATAGTCGTCCCCTAGGAACCTTTCAATAACTTTGGAACCGAGGGCATATTCCTCCTTTTTTTCCTCCTTCTTAGAAAACAATCCCATTACATGCACCTCCAAGTGCTATTCTGCAATTATTAATAACACACTTTACACTTAAATAGTTTGTGGTATATATATTTTATACACAAGTCAAATCCAAAATTGAACTTTATGTATCATTTTTTATTATTCGCCACCTTAAAATAGTCGTTATAGTATAATATCAATGTTCGAAACTTGAGATATGGGTCCCCTACATATAACTTATTGTCACTCAAGATTTCTCTTTTCCATGTACCTTTTATGGCTTTGATCAGTATCTGTATAACAAAATGTACAAGCTCTGGATCATTAATATGGGCATCTACTGGTATGATAGTGACATTTGGGTTTGTTAAATCTACATGTTCTTGTATTCCTTTCCATAACATCATATCTGCAGAAGGATCCCACCATGGTATATCAGTCATCTCTAGTTTGCCATTTTTAATCACTTGACAATACACTCCGGAAGAATCTGAGAGAAGAGGGTTTTTATCATAGGTACTGAATCCGTGTATTGGTATTATGATTATCACAGGACTCTCGGCATCATTAATTCGTTCTGCAATTAGTTTTCCAGATTGATACATTTCTTTTTTATTTGATCGCATTAGAGTTACCATTCCTTTACTGTGTTCATAAAAAAGGCGTTTTTTATATTTTTTGGGAATGGTCTCTGGAGGCCCAAAAACAACTTGATCAAGCCCACCAGGGAGTATTATGTGGGGGATTTTTCTTTCAATGGCTGCTCTGAGCCTTAGTTTTCCCTCATGACTTGCTATTAAAACGCCACCAGCAACTTCGTCCACTATTTCGTGGGTAGTTAGATCATAAACCCCGACTACTCTTTCTTCACTTCTAACGAATTCTTCCATAGTATAACCACCTGAGAGACCTACCGCATGAAAAGAAATTACTTCAAAACCTTTGTTTTCTAGGATTTCCTTGCTCATCAGCAAATGAGGGGTAGTAGTTCCAAATTGTGTTGCTACGATAATAGGTTTTTTGGACATATTTACAGGCTTAGCCTTTAACTCCCCCATAATGGCTGCTGCAATTTGGTTAAGAACAGTGGCTTCTATGCTATTTATCTTATTTCCACCTGCCATATCTGAAATAGACCACCATACCTTAATGTCACTCCCGGCTATTATAGGAGAGACTTCTTGGGGTAAAGTACTTATCAAGTATTTGGGAACAAATAGGGGCAGTGTTTTTAATATCCTAACGGCCATCCCACTTCCTACAGACCCTCCAAATGCAATAATACCTCCTAGCTTCTTTTCAGTTAAGAGGTTACTCAGTATCTTTATTGCGCCTTTAATCATGGTTTCTTGGGCCTCTTTTCGATTTTTCTTAGAGACTTCTTCAATTGTGCTACCTCCTTCCTGAGCCACGATATGGTTGGGGACATCAGGGGTTATTATAGTGTGAATGTATTTCCTAAGAGAAATATCAATTAGAAAAGGTGTTCCACCATAAAGTTCTATTTTCTCTTTCAGATATTTGGCTTCAATGCCTTTTGTGTCAAATGTGCCCATGATACATACCGTTGTCCTATTCATTTCCATAACATTTGTCACCTCTGTAATAAAATAATATCAAAAATATATTATTAAGAAACATTTAAATACTTTTCTTTGTATTTTAATTTTGTCAAACAACAAAGTGAGGTGGTTAAAATGAAGATTGGCTTTGTAGGTGCGGGGAGAGTTGGATCAACAATAGCATTTACGTGTCTCCAGCAATTAGATGTGGAGGAGATCGCGCTTGTAGATATCATGGAGAATTTAGCAATCGGCGAAGCTATGGACTTGGCCCATGCAGCAGCGGGCCTTGGAAAATATCCAGAAATTGTGGGGGGAAGTGACTATTCCATTCTTGAAGGAAGTGACATAGTAGTTGTGACCGCTGGCTCTGCGAGAAAGCCTGGCATGAGTAGATTGGATTTGGCAATGAAAAATGCAGGTATTATCAAGGATGTAGCGGGGAAAATAATGGAAAGTTCTCCTAAAAGTAAGATATTGGTAATAACAAATCCTGTTGATCTAATGACTTACGTAATGTGGAAAGAGAGTGGAAAGCCTAGGAATGAAGTTTTTGGAATGGGTAATATGCTGGATTCGATGCGTCTTAAGAGAACCCTTCGTGAATTAGGGGTTAAAAACATAAATAAAGCTTGGATTCTTGGGGAGCATGGAGATAGCATGTTTATTTCAAGGACTCTCATAGATGCTGAAAATGTTCTAGAGTTGGATAAGGTTCTATCTGAGGTTAGATTTGTTGCCGCTGAAGTAATAAAAAGAAAAGGGGCCACATTTTATGGGCCTGCAATAGCAGCTTATAGAATGATAAACGCTGTTCTAAACAATACTAAGGAAGAAATGTCTGCTAGTGTAATATTAAAAGGGGAATTTGGCTTTAGTGATGTTTCAGTAGGTGTTCCTGCTATCATTGGTAAAAATGGTGTGGAGAAGATTGTCGAGTATTCTCTTGATCCACAAGATATGGAAAACTTAAGAAATTCGGTCAACTTACTAAAAGAAAGATTAAAAGAACTTGGATACTAAGAAAGAAAAAATAAAGGATCAAATTTTGCCGCTAAGGAATTCCTTAGCTTTCTTTTCTGCTTCTTCAAAATATCCCGATGCTTTAAGGGCTGGGACGTATACACAAATTAGTTTAAGTGTCTCATCGCCGGTATTTTTCATTTCATGCTTAACTCCTGCTGGAGCGTATACTAGCATATCGGGGTGAACTTCTACTTCTTCTCCATCTTCAGAGATTGCTACACCGTGGCCTGAGGCAATATACATGTATTCGTCCACATCGTGGGTGTGAAGTCCAGTAGTACTGTGTGGGTATATTAGAGATACCAGTAGTGTAAGCTCCTTGTTTCCTACATTTGGGGAAAAGAGCACTTTTAGCACTCTTTCATTTGGTTTTGGAACGGTTACTCCAGGGACTTCCCAAATTTTTATAGCTGCCATACCACATACCTCCTTCAAATAATTTTTTCAATCTCATCCATAATAATCTGGGGGTTCTTTGCACGGATGAGGTATATATCAAGCTCATCCGCAACCTTCTTAACGAATTTCAATCTTCTTTCTCTTAGTTCTTGGTAGTCTATGAGTGGGAATGGCCTCTTGCTGGAAAGCATGTAATGGGCCATGAAATAAGTCTCTGTTAGGCATATGAAAGTTTGATACATTTTCTCGTATGTATCTAGTTTTGTGACAAATGTGTCAAAATTGCCGTCAATATCTGGAATTATTATTAAGTCCAGCTTTCCGAATTCTTCTACCCACTTCCACTCTGGAAGTTCATCAAAGAATTTCCAAACTCCGTGAGTGGCAGGAGGTAAGTCAGATCTTTCTGTACCTTTCACTCTCTTTGTTATGAAAACATCCCTGCTCCCTTCTACTACCTCTAGGTTCTCATTAACCAGGACGCTTTCTGTCCCGATAATTGCTCCACCCCTTCTAATGGTTTCAATCAAACTCATAGTCTTCCCATGGTTTTCTTCTCCTGCCATGAAGAGTATATTCTTTCCCTTGTAATTTACAGCCGTGGAGTGGAAGTTGTATATGCCATGTTCTTGGAGTTTCCTAACGAGCATTGCGAGCATTAGCTTCTGTATGTCTCCCGGGGGCAGTTGTCCGTATAGCATCAAAACTTTTCCATTGGGGTTGTAGCTGATATCTATTTTTTCCGTATCTGCATACCAGATTATATCTGGTTGCGGTTCTTTTGTATCTTGGACTTCCTTCAACCCCCCTAATCTATACTGAATAAAGCTTAGATCCCCAATTAAATCCTCTTGGCTCTTTGATATTATATCTATCCTTAATCTAACTCCTGCAGTTTCAAATTCACGAATTTTAACTTCCATCTATCTTCCCTCCTTTTCTAAAATTTCTCTTGCTATTTTTATTAACAAGGAATCAGGCACAGTGCTTTTTAGAGTATTAGCGGTCTCTTTGACTTTGCGGGCTATTCTCTTCATTGTTTCTGGGTCTTCTACAGTAATTCCAAGCTCAGCTAGTTTCTCTGCCACAAATGAGGCCCCACTTCCCTTTGAGACCACATACTCCAATTGTCTTCCTACGGCCCCTGGCATAAATGGTAGCATGCCTGTAAGTTTGCCTGCTTCTCTTGCTTTTCTGTGCATCCAGGTAATCCACCCTGCTGTGTATTTGAACTGGTTTGCACCAACAATGGGCTTGTTCACTGCAACTTTTACTTTTGATATTTCTTCGACGACTTTTGAGACCTCGTATAGTTTTTCTAAGTTTATGCTGGTCTTTACACCTAGTAGAAACTCCAATGCAACTGCTATCTCTTCAAGAGATAACAGGCCAACTCTCTCTCCAAGACCGTTCACGGTCACATGGAGACCTTCTACTCCAGAGGCTACGGCAACTAGGGCCCCAGCAGTCGCTAGACCAAAGTCATTGTGTATGTGCAACTCTAATGGTGTTTTGCCAGCTGCTTTCTTAAGGCGCTTCATAACGTATTCCATTGCCCATGGAAGGGCATCTCCATAGGTATCACATATAGTAATTCTGTCCACATGGGCCTCTGTTAACGTCTTCACATTCTGCTCTACAAACTCTAAGGGGGCTTTGAAGTCATCCCAAGGCATTGCAACTACGTAAAGCCCATGATCTTTTGCATATAATGCAGCATTAACTCCACGTTCGATTATCTCTTCTGGCTTTAAATTCCAGAATACTTTTCCTTGCCATGGGTTTCCAACGAAATCTAGAACAACGCCCTCTAAATCTAGTTTTAGGGCCAAGTCCGTGTCTTCCTTTTTCCAGCTTACGAAAGAGAGAAGTTTTGCATTAAGGCCCATATCAACTAATTCCTTTGCGGCTTCTTCATCATCCTTAGATAGGAATGGGATTAGTTCTATTCTATCTATGCCGAGTTCATCTAGGGCCTTTGCAATCATTACTATCTCATCTCTCTTGAATGCCATTCCAGGCATCTGTTGTCCTTCTCTTATTGTGGCATCATGGAGTACCACTCTTTCTGGAGGGCTTATTTTGGAGCGCACTTCATCAATCCAATTGTAGGGAGTTAACCAATATCTTTCAGTATCCCATTTTTCTTTGTTTGGTAAATCCAACCTTACCACCTCCATAATACAATTTAATCTTCATCTTTTCCAAGTAGCTTTGTCCACGGATGACGTGGATGAGGGCCAGCTGTGAGTAGTGGGTATACTTGAGGAGGATACTTTGCTCCAATCTCTTTCATTCTTGTCAGGGCTTTTTCTAGCTCCTCAACGTCCATTCCCAGCCATATTTCATCATCTTGGACATGGGCCATGGCTCTTGCTCCTCCACATGGGATGTTTAGCCATGGGTGATTTCCTAGACTTAATGTTGCCACGATCTCACATGCAGCGTGACCGTTAAAATTAGAATAGGGTTTTTTGAACTCTGAGTCATAGTAGCCACCCAGAAGTAAATATGCCTGAGTGGGGTTGACAATGAGTATGATCCCGTCAGGATCTATTTTGAGTTCGTGGAAATCTTTCAATGGTCCAAAAATAGCTTCTTGATATTTTCCCTGGGGAAGATGAACGATATCTTGTATCATCTTTTCATATCCTTCTTCGGTATATTCCTTGCCTGAAAGCCATTTTGCTTTTAATTTTTCAGGAAGTTCTTCAAATCCAAGAATATAGGGTCCAAAAACACACCCAGCTAAGCTTTTGCTATCAACTCTGTAAGTTTTTTCATGTATTGCTACAAGTTTCAGTACTTGACATAAAGTAAGCCTTCGTCTCATTTTTTTAATATTTTTGTACTCGGGAATCTTGTCCTTCTCAACCATTTTGAAAGCTATAGGGGCTCCTTTAGGCTTAATTCGATATTCAATTTCGTCTGAGATTCCTTTTATATCCATTTCTCTCATCTCCAAATAAATAAAAATTGAAAGACTAATCGATTTTATCTACTGTTCCATCCGGGTTTATTCCTCTTAATTCGTAGTATCTTGGTAGCCACTTTTCTACAGGCGGTACTTTGGTATCATCTCTGTTAGCATGGGGTGATGCCATCCTTGGAGGTAGTTTGTCATCTTTGGAAGTTAATCCCAACTCATTGTTTATCTTTCTCTGTGTCTTCCATATTCTGTTTCCGATTTCCATCAGTTTCTCGGGAGTGTATTCTTTTCCTGTGACAAAGTAGAGGAGTTTTATTATGTCTGTTACAGTCAAACCGGCGGCAAACGCATACTTACAGAGAATCAACGAGTCGTAGATTATCAGGTTTTGCATTTTTATAACAGTCTCGATCAATTCGTCACCGTCTATATACCTGTTTTCAAAGGCAGTTATGCCAAGTTCAGGTACAGAAACTCCCTTGAATGGCATGTGGGGCCATCCTAAATGATCAGCTCCACGGTTCATGGTTGCATGGCTTAACCCATGAGACCAGTAGGCCCTACCATCGTGGGCAGGCATTTCTAGGCCTTTTATTTCCACTGCGAGTTCCGGTGCGCCTAGCTTTTGAGCGGCCTTCCTAACGCCTTCCGCTAGGATATCTCCAATACCTTCTCTGTATGCAATTTTTTCGAGCAATTTATGAACTGTTTCTGCGTCTCCCCACTCTAGGTTTAGACCTTCAATATTCTTATCGATTATTCCCTTTTCGGCTGCATCAAATAGGAATCCAATGACATTTCCTGCTGAAATGGTGTCCAATCCTAGTCTATCACATATGTTGTTTGCCTTAATGATTGCCTCTAAGTCATCTACTAACAGGTTTGATCCTAAAAGCCCCACTGTCTCATATTCCGGCCCTAGCCCGGTGAATTCTTTAAAGTACTTTCCATTTTTCACTTCTACAAGTCTCTTACATGCAATTGGACACAGAGTACATGCAAAGGGACTCTTGAGGTATTTCTCTGTCATAGTGTCTCCACTGATTTTGGCGACTTTTTCGTCATCCCATTTGCCCCAAAGGAAGTTTCTAATGGGTAAGTTTCCAAGCGCATGGTATGCTTTTACCCCTCCAGCACTTCCATAGTTTCTTAGTCCGGTTCCACCTTTTGTTAGTTTCTTCATAAGATCTTTAAGGAATTCCTTTAGTTCTTCTGGATGAGCTACAGGTATTTTCTGTGTTCCTTTTGCTACTACAGCTTTAAGATTCTTGGATCCCATTACTGCACCAAGACCACACCTTCCGCCGAATCCTTCTTCATTTGCTATGATAGAAATCTTGACCTTCTTTTCTCCAGCAGGTCCTATTGCTAGGGCCTTCACGGTTGGATCATTCAGATCGCTTCTGAGGGAGTTTATAGTTTCATGTATATCTTTCCCCCAGTATTTGCTTGCGTCTCTGATCTCTGCTTTTCCATCGTTGAGGTAGAGATATACAGGCTTCTCAGCCTTTCCTCTCACTATTACCGCATCAAATCCTGCTTTTTTCATCTCTATTGCAAATCTGGTTCCAATATGAGTTTCACCCCATACTCCAGTCTCTGGGGAGATGGAACCAACGGTAACCCTTCCTCCATTTGGAATTCCGTCGATAGTTAAAGGTCCAACAGCAAAAACCATTATATTGGATTCATCTTCAGGACTTTTAATTTTTTTAAGTTCTTGGTGTATTACATGGACAGCGTATCCAACTCCACCCATGTATTTATCGTAGACTTTGGGGTTAGCCTCTAAAATCTCGAGTTTGTTCTCACTCAAATCAACATTCAGTATTTTCCCGGTATATCCAAACCATTCCATTGTCTTCACCTCATTAATGGATTAAAAAACAAAAGTTAAAATATCAAGGGTCTTCAATAATTTCCTTCGTCAGTGTGATTATTGTTTTGTTTTGTTCGTGGGCTACTTTACTGGCTAGTGGGTGCACAAATTGGATAGCTTCTGTAGGGCAGTACTTAGCGCACTGGGGATCCCCATCACATAAATCACATATGGTGATCTGGTTAAGTATTGGGTCCAGGATAATGCCGTTGTATGGGCAAGCTTTTATACAGAGTCTACAACGAGTACATTTCTCATGATCTACAACAGTAGCTCCTGTTTCTGGATTTACAGATAGTGCACCAAAGGGACAAGCTTGAATGCAGAATTTCTCCTCACACTGGACGCACACATTTACAACATCTAAGTTTTCTTGTTCTTTTCTTAGAACTCTAATCCTACTTCTGTCAGGATTTACAACACCTAAGTGATATGCTGAGCATACTGTAGAGCACACATTACATCCAGAGCATTTTTCCGGATAGAAAACTAACATTCCTTTCATTGTTCTCCCTCCTTAATAAGGCCCCTTCGTTTGAGATCTTCCTCAATTTTGGAGAGTCCTAACTCTCTCAGAACTGAAGGTTTGGGCACTGTTGTTTTTGGATCAAGGCCTCTGAGCGCATAGTATGCATCAAGCAGTTTTTCAAATTTTTCACGTGGGAAGATCTTAGTATCCCCTTTCTCATTTACGGGCAAGGGTTCTTCGAAAACTCTTCTTGGGAGGTAGTCGTGTTCTCTGCGAAGACCGTACCTAACGTTCTCAGCTCTTTCAGTTACAATGGTTCTATGTGCAGCTTTGGCAAAATCTTCCGGAGTTAAGTTAAGGCCAGTAGCAGCGTTGTATACCTTAAACATTCCTTTTTCTTTTATTTCTGCCATTTCAGGTGTAGATGTGTAAGAAGAATAGGCCCAATTACAAACGTTGAAGAGGTTTACCAACGTTACATATGTCTCAAAGTTAACAAATACTTTCATCGCTTCGTACTCTGGTAATTCATCCCATTTTAGAGACCTTCCACTGCTCAATACGGAGACTCTCAAGTGATCAGCGCCTCTGGTAGCGATAGCGTATCTCATATTATACACGTTTCCAGCTCTTGGATCGTTTGAAGGCATTGTTAGTCCTTTCACCTCTAATGCATACCACTCGCTCTCAGGTCCAAATTCCTTTATTAGTTCTTTTGTACTTTTTGCAAAGAGTTCGCCGATCTTGCCCTTTCTGTAGGCTACACTTTTGATGATCTCCTCCATAGCATCAAAGTTCCCCCAAGTGAGTTCTAACCCTCCAACCTGTTCTTTTGTTATTATTCCATTTTCATATAGGTCTATTGCAAAGGCAATGTTGGATGGTAATGTTGTTGCATCAATTCCGTATGCGTCACAAAGTTTGTTCAGGTATATACCCGCTTCTGTATCCCATCCACCGGCCCTGTAAGTAAGAGACTGTATTGAGTAGTATTCTGGGCCTCTGCCTTTTATCACTCCATATTTTTTGCTTTCCATATATATTGATCTTGTACAGGCTATTGGACAGAGATAACAGGATCTTCCCTTGACATGATATTTGAGAATAGTCTCTGCACTTACCTTTTCAAGTTCCTCTTCTGTTGCATATCCACGGTGACCGTTTTCTACAATTAGTGCGCCATGAGAAGAATGAACTCTATGAAGG
>QMUE01000005.1 GCA_003663535.1 Thermococci archaeon | reverse complement strand
TTAAAATCTCTGGTAAAAATTATGATTTCAGAGTATAAAAAAGTTGGGCAAGAAGGCAACAAAATGGTTATAATTATTGAAAACCAAATATGATATATGAGTAGGGTCCCTTTTTATTTAAGAGAGCGGCTTGATGATGTAAAGCAAAGGGTACTATTTGAGACTTATGAAGCACAAAAGCTCCCAAAATGGGAGCAGGTAGTTTTAACTTGGATTGTGCTCTTTTCTTTTTGGACAATTATAAGTGCAAATGTGAAAGCGGAGAACCTTCTTATTGGCGGCCTAGCAACTTTGGTAATATCATTGTTCATGTATGAAATGCTTACCGAGGATATAAGGAGAAGTGGCCATATACTGGAAAAAATCCTCTATATTAGTTTTTTTGTCATTCCACAATACCTATTCATTATGGCATTTAGGTTAATTGAGAGCAACTTTAAAGTAGCAAAGCATGCAGTGTTTATGGATATAAACCCAGGTATAGTAAAGATAAAAACTGAGTTGCACTCAAATACAGGGATAACTATTCTTGCCAACTCCATAACTCTGACTCCGGGAACATTAACTCTGGATGTTAACAAAAAATTAGGAGAAACCTATCTCTATGTGCACTGGATAAGTGTGGAAACACTCAATAGAGAGAAAGCGGGTGAAAAAATCAAGGGGGACATAGAAGGATGGTTGAGGAAGATCTTTTGGTAAATCCCTTTGGTTGGGGAGTTTTAATCTTGATAGCCACTTCCCTGATACTATCTTATAGAGTTCTTTTTGGGCCTACTCTAGCTGATAGAATAGTTGGTATAAACACAGTGACTACGAAACTTGTCGTAATTTTAGCCATTTTTGGATTTATAATGAAAGAATACTTTTTCCTTGATCTTGCGATAGTACTTTTGATGGTGAACGCTGTGGGGAGTCTTATTCTAGCAAAATACATGGAGGGTGCAAAGTGATAGAGTATTTCTTCCTTTTGCTTGGTGAATCAATAATGGTGTTTGGTACGCTAGGGATTCTCCGTTTCCCTGATGTTTATACCAGACTGCATGCTGCTACTAAGTGTGATACTGGAGGTGCAATGAGTATTCTTATAGCTCTGACAATAGTTTCCGAGGCTTCTCCTTTAATCAGGCTTAAATTCCTTGTATTGGCATTTTTGATAGCTTTGATAAATCCTATGATTTCTCACGCAATTGCAAGGGGAGCTTATAAACATGGTATAAAGCCAAAAGTGGTGGTGGATATGTATGCCTGGGATAATCCTTGAAATTCTATTTATAATTATGATACTTCTCTCAATAGCTGTGGTTGAAGAAAAGAACTTAGTTAATGCTGTGGTTAAATATGCTTTCCTAAGTCTGACTTTTGTGCTGGTACTTGTATTGTTAAAAGCTCCGGATGTTGCGTTGTCTGCTATTGTAGTTGGAGCAGTTATTATTGGCGCTTTTCTTTTCACCATTAAGGAGGTAGAGAAATGAAGAGGATAATAGCATTTTTAATAATCTTCGGTTTGTTAGCCATTTTTACTTCCTTAGATTATTCTCGGGTTGAAGGGGGAAGTTACGAGTACTACATTACCCACTGGGAAGAGGTAGGAGTCCCAAACTTGGTTACTGCAATTTTGGCCGATTGGAGGGTTTATGATAGTTTGGGAGAGGCTACTTTGTTGTTCACTGCAATTGCTGGCTTTTATTTGCTTTTGGGGGGGAAGAAGAAGTGAAGATGAGTCTAATAGTGAGAACAACAACAAAACTTGTGAGTCCATTTCTGGTGACTTATTCTACTTACTTGATGATATATGGTCATTTAAGTCCAGGTGGAGGTTTTCAAGCTGGAGTCATCCTTGCAGTTAGTATTATTCTTTTGATAACTTCACATGGATATAAAAAGGTAAGAAAAGCTTTCAAATTTTGGGAAGTTCAACTTATTGAGGGGGTTTCTGGAGTATTTTTAGTCTCCTTAGGGATTATTAGTTTGCTTTTTGGGGGCTTTTTCTTCAATTTTCTGAGAGGAGGCCCATTTGGATCACTTTTAAGCGGAGGTATTGTTCCTTTGTTTAATATAGGTGTAGCTTTGAAGGTAGGTGCTGCTTTTACGTTTATGTTTTATATCTTGTTGAGGTGGGTGGAACGTGATTAGTGCAGAATTCACTGGGATTATAATTATGCTCATTGGCATGTATGCTCTCATGACAAAAGAAAATCTGATTAAATTGGTTCTTTCTATAAACGTGGTGTCTATTGGCCTTGTATTATTTTTTATTGGCACTGGCTATATAGAAGGGGGAGATGTTCCGATACTTCCAAGGAGCACTGTTGTGGACCCATTGCCAGCAACCCTAATGCTCACAACCCTTGTAGTCGATGTTGCTATAACCTCCCTTGCTCTGGCATTGGTTCTAAAGATTAGGAGGGAAGAAGAATGATTCCATTACTTGTAGCAAGTCCTTTGCTTTTTGCATTTATTATTTCCCTCTTACCAGCATTGGGGAAAGAAAAGCTTTCCAAATACTTGTTCTTAATTGGGGCTTTTTCTCCCTGGCTTTTTATTTCTTCTATAGTTCAAAAGTTGCCTCTCGGTGAAGTTGTTGGAGGATGGGAAAGAATTTCGGGGATTGAGGTTATGGTAGACTCATATAGTCTTCCATTTTTAGTTGCTGAACTACTCCTCTTCACTTTTGTAGCGGTTTATGTTTATGGTGATTATTATCCGAAAAAAAGCGAGAACAAAGTGTATGGGATTCTTCTTCTCCTTCACAGTGGACTTCTAGGTGCTTTTATAAGCCGAGATCTTTTTAATTATTACATTTACATGGAGATAGCCTCTGTTTCTAGCTTCGCTTTGGTGGCGATTTCTAAGGAGAAAGGAGCTAAAAAAGCAGCTTTTAGATATGCTCTTTTTTCGCTATTGGCTTCTTACATATTTATCTTAGCAATCGGAATAATCTATCTGAAAACAGGCTACCTAAATCTTTTTTTAATAAAGGAAAATTTAGTTTTTTCTAAGGAGATAAATGTGGCGCTAGTCTTGGCATTTTCATCGCTTATTTTAAAGAGTGGTGTATTTCCTCTTCACTTCTGGCTCCCAGATGCTCACTCTAAAGCAGATGCTCCAATAAGTGCTCTCCTCTCGGGTTTGGTTGTTAAAGCCCCTGCATATGGAATGATTCTCCTCATATTGACATTCCCTATTAGTACTTTGATGCAAAATATTCTCATCATCACTGCATTCCTTTCAATGTTTTTTGGCATAGCAATGGCACTAATCCAGAAAAACTCTGAAAGACTTTTAGCATACCATACGGTCTCTCAAATGGGTTACGTTCTGCTGGGTATAGGACTATTAAATCCTCTAGCTGCTGCTTATTATGCTATGGCCCACTCTCTCTTTAAAGGAGGACTCTTTTTAAGTGTGGGCACTATAGCTGAGCATTATGGTACTAGGGATTTAGAAAAGTTATCATATCGCCATAATAAGTTCTTGATGGTTGCAATCGCCCTATTGAGCCTTGCTATTGGAGGCATTAGTCCTTTCATAGGGGCATTTGGGAAATTCATGCTAGTTAAAGAAATTGATGGTCTTCTGAAGTACGTGTTTTATGCGGGTGGAATTGGTACATTAACCTCATTTATAAAACTCAATTATTATCTTTTAAAAAGGGGAGAAAAGGTTCCATTTCCATTCAAAAAAGAGGTGGTGTCTCTATCTGTTGGGTTACTTACGTTAATTACTGGAATATATTTTTATCCACACTTACAGCTGGTAAGAGACCTGTCATTTATTTTTATTGGTTTTGTGTTGTTTTACATACTCAAAAAGCTTGGCCTCTTTGAGTTCCAGTTATCCCCCTTTTTCCCAGATACCGGCTCTAAGCTTGGAAGGGAAATAAACGTATACATGCTCTTTTTAGGAGCGTTTTTGCTGTTTATCTTATTCAATTCTATTCATTGAGACTTCCATCACTTCCTCTATTTCTTTAAGCTCTTTTAAGAGTTCCTCCAAGGTCGTGTCTATTTCACTTATATCAACAACTGCTACGATCGCTCCTAGGCCTATCTGTTCCATTTCTTCCGCTTCGCTAAAAAGGATATTAATTCGATGTTTTCCTAATAACCCCGTTATTTTGGCTAAAACACCTGGTTGATCTTTTACTACAAGTTCAATTTCCACAAGTTGCTTTCCGGGTAAAGCTATTCTTTCTAAATGAATCTCATTCAAATCAGTGTCAATTTCTACTAGAAAATAAGCATCCTTTATAAGTCCAACTTCGTAGGCCCATTCTAGAGGAATCCCAACCTTTCCATTTTCGGCTATTTTTAAAATTTCGTAGTGCCTCATAAAAAAATTAAGGAGTTGCTAAAATAAAAAGCTTCTGCCATTTCAGAAACTTTTTTAATTAGACATACAACATGCTTTTGGGAGGTGCAATAGTGGAACCCTACAGTGTGATTGGGTACGTATTTATCATAATTGCACTTGCACGGGTTTTAGCTGAGATTTTTGAACATATTGGGTATCCCGGGTTTCTTGGAGAGATTTTAGCTGGCCTATTTCTGGGAGTGTTCCTTACTCCTATGCCAATAGAAGAGTTAAATCTTCTTGCTGAGTTCGGTATATTTTTTCTAATGATGTATGCAGGTCTTGAACTTACTCCGGAGGAGGTTCACATTGGTGGAAAGAAAAGTTTTCCTCTTTACATCCTTACTTATGCTCTTATGACCTTTATCACGCTGCCTTTCACAAATTACACTCTCTCCCATGAAAACCTTATTGTAGGAGCTATACTGTCAGTGGCCTCAGCTCCCATAGTTTTGCGGCTCTCAAGGTTCTTTGGGGGTGATTTTCTCCACATTGCTCTTTCTTATGCAGTAATAAGCGAGATTGGTGCCATTGTTAGCTTATATATCCTAGTTAACTTTGAAGTTTATCATTTGACTTACATAGGCCTGATAATGGAGCTTGTAAAAGACGGGATATTTTTGGGGATTTTGTTTGGAATAAACTATCTCCTCAATGTAAAGCAGAAGGTATTAATTATTAAAGGGCTTAGAAGCCTAAAAAGCGATGAAGCGGTCTTTGGATTAGTGATGATTCTATCAACTTCAATAGCCTTTTTAAGTGAGATAATAGGTCTTCACTTTAGCATTGGTGCGTTTGTAGTAGGTCTTTTGCTCCACAGCGACTTGATGGGTACTAAACAGTACAGAAGAGTTCACACAATAATCTCAGGAGTTACTTATGGTATCTTTGCCCCGATATTCTTCGCTTGGCGTGGTATTAACTTTGAAACTGAGCTCTCGATGGAGGTTGTCTACTTCTTCATCCTTGTGTATATTCTTAGAATCTTACTTACAATGGGCTTTACCTGGGATAAGGATTCTCGGAAAACTATTGTTAGAGCCAGCGGAGTAGCAAGCTTTGGTGTTCTCGGCCTTCTTGTGGGTGAACTAGGATACGAATATGGAGTCTTGAGCGAACATCTCTATGCTCTGGCCTCATTGGCCAGCATACTGGGAATGTTTATCTCTACAAGTATTGGGAGGTTTATCTCAAAAAACAAATCTTGAGTTAATTTTCTCTGATTAATGGTATTTTAAATGTTTTTCACTTGTTTTATCGGCGTAAAACGCTTGTATTTATTTTTCAAGTGAGAGCGAAAGGCTTATAAGCAAATATGTTGGTAACCCAAAATTGATGGCGAAATTCTTGATCAAATAATCTCAAAATCAAGATTAATTAGATAATATCTGGATAAAAAGGAGGTAGACGAAAATGAGTTGGACAACCCCTAAAAAAGCCATTTTGCTTGCTGCAAGTGCTGAGGGAGGTACAAAATTAAATGCTTTTGATAATGCTTTACTTAAAATGGGGATTGGGAATGTCAATTTGGTAAAGCTCAGCAGTATTATCCCTGCATACATAGAGTGGATAAATGAGCTTCCTAAGAATATTCCAGTAGGGATGCTCCTTCCCACGGTCTATGCTCATATAGAGAGTGATGAACCAGGATCAACAATCACCGCTGCTTTGGGCGTTGGAATAAGCGAAGGAAATGAAGGTGGCCTTATATATGAGTACAGTGGCTATTGCACAAAGGAAGAGGCTGAAAAGATGGTTCATAAAATGGTTGAAGAAGGCTTTAAAGTCAGAGGCTGGAAGCTTAAAGAGTTTAAAGCCGCAGTTGCTGAGATAACGGTTAAAGATAGGCCTGCCGCTGCAATTGCTGCGGTTGTTATGTTGCCTTATTGAACTTTCCATTTTCAAATTTAAAAGAAATAAGGAGGTGTGGTGGATGGAAGGGGGTGACGTTGATGGTTCAAGTAATTGTGGACAACCCAATAGGAATGCATGTAGTTTTAGATCTTTACGAATGCGATCCTCAAATATTAGACGATATAGAAAAGATAGAGGAAATCCTTACTGAAGCTGCAGAAGTAGCTAATGCCACTGTTATAGATAAACGTTTCCATAAGTTTTCACCACAAGGTGTTTCTGGTGTTGTTGTCGTTTCTGAGAGCCACATAGCAATTCACACTTGGCCTGAACATGGCTATGCAGCTGTTGATGTCTACACATGTGGAAACCATACCATGCCTCTTAAGGCGAGTGAGTATATAATTAGGAAGTTAAAATGTAAAAGACCAACACTGGTAAAACTAGATAGAGGCCTTCTGTTTAAGGGGTGAATTCCCCCTTTATAATTATTGGGGACTGAGATTCGTTATAAAAGCAAAAGTTTAAAAGATATTGTCGAAGCTTTCATCGAGGTGAGGGAATAATGGAGTTTGTTGAGTGGTATCCGAGAGGTTACGGCGTGGGATTTAAGATCACTTCGAAAATCCTTGAGGTTCAAAGCGATTATCAGAAGATTGAACTTTATGAGACTGAAGGTTTTGGGAAGTTGTTTGTTATTGACGGTACAGTCCAGTTAGTTGAGAAAGGGGAGAGGAGTTATCATGAACCCCTAGTTCATCCTGTAATGTTAGCTCATCCGAATCCTAGAAGAGTTCTTGTAATTGGGGGAGGGGACGGAGGTACCTTGAGAGAAGTTCTGAAACATGAGAGTGTTGAAAATGCTATCATGGTGGAGATAGATGAGAAGGTAGTTGAGGTATCTCGAGAGTACTTGAAAATAGATGAGGGTCTTTTGGAAAGATTGATAAGAGGAGAGGAACCTAAAGCAAAATTAATAATTGGTGATGGTGTGGAATATATGAAATCCCATAAAGAGCACTTCGATGTTATAATTGTTGACTCTACAGATCCAGTTGGCCCAGCAAAACTTTTATTTAGTGAAGACTTTTACAAAAATGCATACGAAGCTCTAAGCGAGAAAGGGTTGTACATCACCCAATCAGGTAGTGTTTATCTCTTTACAGATGAGGTCTTAGAGGCCTACAAAAATATGAAAAAAGCGTTTGACAAAGTATACTACTTTACCTTTCCAGTAATTGGCTATGCGTCACCATGGAGTTTTTTAGTTGGAGTAAAAGGAGATATTGATTTCATGAAAGTAGACCTTGACAGGGCAAAAACTCTTGATTTAGAATACTATGATCCAGAGAGACACGAAACCTTGTTCCAAATGCCTAAGTATGTTAGAGACCTTCTTGAGGGAAAAGGTGATTCTTAGAGTATTTTTTTGGATTCTTCTTCTAAAATTCCTAAAAGTTCCTCCATTTTGAAAAGCACCGAGTTTAGGGCTTCTTTTGGATTTTTAGCTCGGTAAATATAACCCAACCACCCTTGTTTTATTAGGTTTCTCTCAATCAATCCCAATTCGAGGAGGTGTTTTAATTTTTCCCGGACTATTCTTTCAGACAAACCAACTTTTTTTGCTATTTGTCTCGGGGTTAACTCTTCTTTTAGAAGAAGAGAGTATATTTTAATTTCAGAGTGTGTTAATTCAAAATTTTTGATTTTCTTTGTGAACACTTGGAGCAGCTCTTCCATTTTAATCACTATGAAGTATTTTTTTCATACCTCTTCACATTTTTGTGAAAAGGTTTATAAATATTTTTCTCGAGGCCTCTTAGTGGAGGGATGTCAATGTTACGAGTTATAGTTAAAAATACAAGAATAATTGATGGGAGATCATTTATTGGCATGGGGCTTCTTGGAATGGTTATAAGCTTCAAAAATAATCCTGAGGTTTTTGAGGCCCTCTTATTGGCGATTTCACTCATATTGTATGTTAGTTATGCCTTCGCTATAAATAACTGCTTTGATGTTGATACTGACTTGTTAAATCCTCGGAAAAAGCACAAAAATCCTGTTGCAAGTGGAGAATTAAGTTTTAAGGGTGCCTTTCTAACATCCCTAGCTATAATACTTCTTGGAGGTATATTAGCATATTTCATCTCGAAGTCTGCTTTTGTTACTTATATTACGATGAGTTTTTTGGCCACCATCTATTCGGCTCCACCAAGGTTGAAAGGTATACCCATAGCAGATGTACTCTCCCACGGTCTTTTCTTTGGAGCGCTTCCCTTCATTTATGGCGCTTATTTTGATGGAATGCTTAGTGAGACTGAAATATTCATTGCATTATCCCTCTTTGTATACTCTGTTGCGATGGAGCTTAGGAATCATTTAGAAGATTATGAAAGTGATCAAAAGGCCAATTTAAAAACAACGCCAATAATAATCGGGAAAAGCACTTCAGAAGCTCTGATTAATATTCTCTCTCTGCTCTCACTGGCTCTCCTATTGAATTCACTGTACTCTCCTTTTGGGATAGTGGGTATTTTAGGAGTTGCAACATGGAATAGAAAGATAAGTTATAGAATTTGGGATGGTGCAATGGTGTTATTTCTGCTTGTACACGCCTTAAAGGCTATAATAGGTGTTTAAAGTGAAAAAGAAAGTTTTAAGGATACTATTTAGTGCTGTAGCTTTTTTAATCTCTTTAGCATATTTATATAAAAGTATTGATTTCAATGAGCTTTCAATTGCTCTGAAAGAAGCTAATTATGAATACCTATTTCTTGCAATCCTTTTGTCATTCCTTACCCTTTTTTTCGCAGCTACCCGGTGGTATCTCGTTTTAAGAAGGGTTCAAAAAACAAGTTTCAAACGGACAATTCAAGCTTTTGTTAGCGGATACTACCTTATGGCGATTCTTCCTCCTACCGTAGGCCACATAGTAAAAGTTAAACTGGTTGGGGGAGATTATTTTGCAGCTTTGTCCTCTCTTGCCTTTGGGATGGCAATGGAAATTGTGATTATACTCTCATTTGGATTCATCTTTTTGGGGTTTACAAAACTGGGTCTTATTGGGATAGCTCTAATTTTACTTGCCTTCTTGTATGATAAGGTTTTTCACAAAACAGCGTTAGCTTTTTTTAGATTTTGGGAAAATCTCGGTGCAAAAAAGATTTCTGAAAAGCTAAGGGATTGGTGGAGCAGGGGATATGCAGGATGGAGCATCGCCCGAAAAAATAAATCCGGATTTTTATTAGTGTTCTCAATCTCTCTTGTGGTGATATTTATTCAGATTTTAGGGTTGATGCTAGTAGGAAAGGCATTCTCTCTTGAAATTTCCTTTAAACAGGCCCTTTATGCATTTTTAATGAGTGTTATTTTTGCATCTTTAAGTGGGATTCCATCGGGAATAGGGGCAAACGAATTTGGCATTCTTGTGGGGATAGGTTCCTCCACAAAAGCGGCTCTTACTGCGTTTCTGTATAAATTCATCTTTCAGTACATGTACTCAATTGCAGGTGCTTTTGTGTTTTACAGACTCTTAGGTGGTCACCATGAAGATAGCACTGGTTAGTGATTGGTATTACTCAAAAATAGGGGGAGTAGCATCGCACATGCATAACTTAGCCTTGAAATTAAAGGAAAGAGGTCATGAAGTTGCTATAGTGACTAATAACTGGAAAACAGGGAAAGAGAGTGAATTAGCTGAAAAAGGCATTGATTTGATAAAGATTCCAGGGGTAGTTTCACCAGTTCTTGATATTAATTTAAGCTATAGTCTTAAGTCCTCTGAAGAACTTAATGAGTTCCTACATGATTTTGATGTTATTCATTCCCATCATGCATTCACTCCTCTTGCATTGAAAGCTACCAAAGCGGGAAGAATAATGAATAAGGCAACGTTACTTACAACCCATAGCATATCTTTTGCCCATGATTCACGGCTTTGGGAGGCTCTAGGATTGACAATACCATTGTTTACGTCCTACCTGAAATACCCGCATAGGATAATTGCAGTTAGTAAAGCAGCTAGGGCATTTGTTGAGCATTTTACTGATGCGCCAGTATCCATTATCCCAAATGGTGTTGATGATAAGCGATTTACTCCTCCGAGGAATAAAGAAGAGTTAAAGGCTGGGCTTGGAATTGAAGGGAAGATTGTTTTATACGTTAGTAGAATGGCTTACCGAAAAGGCCCGCATGTTCTTTTAAATGCGTTTTCTAAGATAGAAGGGGCAACCTTAGTAATGGTTGGAAATGGGGAAATGCTCCCTTTCCTTAAATTACAGGCAAAATTCCTTGGAATTGACGATAAAGTTGTTTTCATGGGATATGTAGAAGATAATAAACTTCCAGAGCTTTTTGGAATCGCAGATGTTTTTGTCTTACCTTCGGTCACAGCAGAAGCATTTGGAATAGTTGTTCTTGAGGCAATGGCCGCAGGAGTTCCGGTGGTAGCTACCAGTGTTGGTGGAATCCCGGAGATTGTGAAAGAAAATGAAGCCGGGTTGCTTGTTCCACCTGGAAATGAACTTGTTCTTAGAAATTCCATCCAACGACTCTTAACTGATCAAAAACTTAGAGAATGGTATGGAAGTAATGGAAGAAGGGCCGTGGAGGAAAAGTACTCATGGGGTAAAGTGGCTCTTAAAATAGAAAAAGCTTATGAGGAAGTTCTTTTGAATATATGATAGTGATTCCAATGAAAATGGAAGGACTCACCTGGGAAGATTTTGAAAAAATAAAGACGCAGGTAAAAGGTATCATACTTCCTGTGGGTAGTGTGGAGGCTCATGGAAAACACTTACCTTTGGGTACAGACGTTTTTGCACCTCTTGAGATCTCAAGAAGAGTGGAGGAAAAACTGAAGGATAGGGGAATTGATATACTCATTGCTCCTCCCGTTTGGTATGGACATAGTTTTGTTTTGAATGTGTACCCGGGGACAATAAATGTAAAATCTGGGACATTCCAAAAGTACGTGCAGGGCATTCTAGAGGAATTTGCTAAAGAAGGTTTTGAGAAAGTTATAATCTTAAATGGCCATGGTGGAAACATATACCCCCTTATTGGGGCTGCTGAAGAAGTTGTTGAAAAATATGATGTGGGAGTTGTACTAATAAACTGGTGGATGGATTTCAAAGAGGAGATATCGAAGATATGTTCCTCTCAGGGGCATGCAGGTGAAGATGAAACCTCTGTAATTCTTGCAATAAGTCCAGAACTTGTAAAAATGGAAAAAGCCATAGGGGAGAAAAGAACCCGACCCATTAGGATAATCAAAAAGGACATTGGACTTGAGATCTTTCCAAATGGAGCAAATAATGATCCCCACAACGCTACTGCAGAAAAAGGAGAGGAGATATTGGAAGTAGTGAGTGAAAAAATAACAAACATTTTGGCGGAGTTACTATGAAAGAAGTCTTGGAAGAAACCGAGACTAGAATTAAGCGACTTGAAGCTGAGATAGAGCTGATAGAGGAGAGATTACAGTTTCTTGATAGAGTAGGAGCCAGTTCGAAATATCAAATTCTTCAAAGACGAACAAAAACAGGCGAGTTGTATATCATGTTTTTCGTAGTTTGGGGCTTTATGGGCCTGACATTACTTCTTTACTTGAAATATAAATATTCTGAAATATTACCATTTTCTTTGACTCCATATATTGGGGCTATGATAGCTTTTATAATAATTCCATTTTTTTACTACTTCTTTCTTTCCAAACAGAGTGAACCAGAGAACCCTATAAATTATCTTGAAAAGAAAGAAAGAATGGCTCGTTTGGCATTAAATCGGTTTTATATTCCACTAAAAGAAGCATTGGAAGAGGAAGACCATGAGAAATTGGAAGAACTTGCAAATAGGTTGTTACAAGGAGAGGTGGCTGAGGCCATAACAGAACTAAATGAAGGGGACCCCAAAGTGATGGCATATGCTCTTTATCTATATTTAAACAGAAACTCAGTACATCCAAGTGAGATAAATGATGTTGTGACATTACTGAAAAACAAACCTCTAAAAAAACTTCTTCTTACCATATCTGGAGAAAAAGTCTCTTCTCCTCATACCTGAGTGAAAGAGTCTAGACATGGCCAAGGTTTATAACCGAAGAAACTTTTTGTTTTTAATGGGGGATGATCATGAGATTAGAAGTATTGAGTAAGGAAGATATGATATCCCTATCAAAAGAACTTAGTAAAGAAGGGATAATGAATAAAACTCAGGAGAAGCTTGGTTGGGAGCTTAATCATTTTATAGTTATTAGAGGTAAATTTGGAGAGTTGGTCAAAAGATCTAAAGGAATAACACCTGTTATTGATGACACGTTAGATGAAATACAAGTTGCATTTAATGCTTTAATGTCCAATTGGGAAGTGGGAGAAGAAAGAGAGTTTGAAGACCTTTTTGATGAGGTGGATATTGCTAAAGTTACTTTGATAGCAGCTTTAATAGAAGGAGATTACGCTGTTGGTGAAGAAAAACTCAGATTGCTTGCTAAGCCACGACTGGAAGAATTAGAAATTGAGCTTAAGTTTGACATAGATGATCTTGAAGATGTGCTTGAAGAAGTAGAAGGGAAACTAGATGCGACCCTTACAACAGAACTCTCTTTTGCGAGAAAGTACTTTGTAGAAATCCTAGAGATCGAAGAAGAACTGATAAAAAAGGCCTTGGAAATTGCAGAGGAATATGCCACCGAAGAGTCTCTTATTGAGGCAATGTTTGTTGGTATTGGAAAAGCAGTGCTTGCTCAAATGATCCTCTCATTGGCTGAGGAGAAAAATACAAAGATTGACCTTATAGAGATCCTTTTAGAACACGAACCAATAGACATTGAAGGAAACCGAGAGAAAATAAGTATCTATTTTGATGAGGGAGCGTTGGAGGACTTTTTGAAAGAGCTTCAGAGAATGGGATATCTTAAAGTAAAAGGAAATCGGATATGGGTGTGAAAGAGCAAAACTTAAAAATCAGTGTTGGGATTATTCCATGGGAGTGGAGGGAGATGGCAGTGTTAAAGGCAATAAAACTTAAGGACAGGGACAAGGAGATAGTTTTTAAATGTCCCAGATGTGGGATGGTATTTAAAAAGAGCAAGGATTACACAAGACACATAAATAAAGCCCATGGCCATCTTTTTAAAAAGTCATGATTTTTTCTCTTTAAATTTAAAAAAGATAAAATTGGTTTCGATTTTCTTCTGCCGATGAGGCCAGAGTCTTAAAAGAAAATATGAGGGGATCTTTGGTCACTCTTTCAAGTCTATCTCCTTGACAAGCTTGACAATAAAAGTCTTGCCCACTTTTTCTCTTTCAACCAGTTGCTTCTTTTCTAGCTCTTGGATTATTCTACTAACAGTGGGCCTAGAGTACCCGGTAAGTTCAGGAAGATCCTCTTGTTTTACTTTGCCTCCTTGGTCTATTAGTGCTTTTACTACGATTCTTTCTTTTTCTGTAAGTACTTCTACTGGTATTTTGTTGGAATACCACCTCTTCTTTGCCCAATAGAGCACAACAGGTACAGTGATGGCTAAAGCCAATACTGCACCGATAAATGAGTACGTGTATGGTGAGGGTTCTTCAGGGGGCGAAACAGGTGGTTTTTCAACCGTCCTACCCAGCCAGTAAGTTTGATACCCTATACTTCGAAGTTTTGTTTCTATTATTTCATTTATTCCAGTCCCAACAATTATTACAAGATCTGGATTTAAACTTGATAACCCTGCAATTGCGTGCTCAGATAAGTCATTTTCGAGTGTTAGTAACATTGGAAGCTCATACTCCATGGCAAATTTTGATGCTGCCAAGGCCGATCCATAATCTAGAGCACTTGCTATTACAACTGCCTTTGAGCCAGTTGGGTAAAAATGAATTGCTAATTTTTCTGCAGTTTCTGTTCTAACATCACCACCTATTCTCGTAACGCTATAACCCATTTTAAGGAGCTCATCTTCAACTTCCTTACTTACAGCATTTGAATTTCCAACTATCAGTATTTTCTTCCATCCCAGCTGGACATAAGAATATAATTGGGCCCAAGTTTTTTCATCTAATCCTTGGGGGTTAACAGGAAGGACAGGAATGTCAAGAAGTCGTGCATAGGGCTGAATTGTAATATAATCAATCAGATCATCATTTCTAACAATTATGAGGTCGTATTCTGGCCTATTGGTGCTTTCTTCTTGCGCATATACTAGGATACCCATAAATGACCCTACAATCAATGCTATAATTAGTGTTGCTACTGTGAATCTTGTCTTCAATCCGCTCACCACATAGAAGCTAAAGAAGAAAGTTTAAAAGCTTTTTCAAAGCTCAAAAACCTCTCCAGGTTTCAATATAATGACTTCCGCCTTGTCTCCAACAAGTGCTTTAAACTCTTCGGGGTTCTTGGCTATTGGTGGAAATGTTCCATAGTGCATTGGAATAACGTATTTTGGCCTAAGCAATTCAACAGCTTTTGTAGCTTCCTTCGGTCCCATTGTGAAGTGACCTCCTATTGGAAGCAATGCTACATCGATTCCGTAAAGTTCTGCAAAGAGTTCCATATCTTTGAACACGTAAGTATCTCCGGCATGGTATATTTTTATTCCCTCAATCTCCATGATGTATCCACATGCATTACCTATGCTGTATCCCCCAGCACTACTTGAATGCCAAGCTGGCACTTGGACTAGTTTAACACCATCAACTTCGGTAGGACCATAGTTCATGCCTACTGTAGTTATCCCTTGGTTTTCTTCCACGAGATAGCTGGCTATATCATACATCGCTACTATCTTTGCTCCAGTCCTTTGAGCAATTTTTACGCTATCTCCTACATGATCTCCGTGAGCATGGGTTACGAGAATTAAATCTACCTTCTCAAAATCCTCTGGTTTTGCAGCTGCGGTGGGGTTTCCACTCAAAAATGGGTCAATGAGTATTTTCTTTCCTTCACCTTCTATTTCAAAAGCAGCATGCCCTAAGAATCTAATTCTTACCATTCTGCTCCACCTCCCTAATATTCAAAATTTAATACTAACAAAACATTACTTAAATCTTTCGAAGGAGTGCAACAAATTATTTTGAACTTTTCTTTAGATTTAATCAAAATTGGTTTGTTTAGTAATGTATTAAGCGAAAAAAGGTGGAATATTTATTGGAATTCCCTTTATAAACCAAAGATTTATAAAGGGCCTATCCAGTTACTTTTGGGG
>QMUE01000004.1 GCA_003663535.1 Thermococci archaeon | reverse complement strand
ATGCTGTCATTGTTGCTTGTGGGAATTTTTCCCGAGGAGTATAAGCCCCATTCATTTTTTGCACTCTCCTTTTACATCTTGCTCCTTGCAGATATCTTTATCTGTGGTTTGAGAATGGTGCAAAAAAAGAAATCCGCCATCATATGGGTTCTTGGCAGCCCAATAGTTTTCATAATAATGCTCTACCTTACTGGGATATTCAAGGGACTTGCTATTCCGGAACTTGTTGGGGCCGCGTTCATAAATGCTTGGATAGTTTATCTAACTCTGGAGGTGGAAAAGTGAAGGCTGTTGCACTTTTAAGTTCAGGAATAGATTCACCAGTGGCAATATACCTAATGCTCAAAAAAGGTTTTACGGTTTATCCGATTCACTTCATGCAGAGTGAGATTAATTATCAAAAAGTTAGGAGGATCTGGCTGAGACTTAAAGAACTTTTTCCGGAGAGTTTGGGGGAGTTAATCGTTGTTAATGCCTTTGAATACCAAAAGGCTATCTTCGATAGACTGGTAGAATTGAAAAAAGAAAAGTGGGTATGCATTTTTTGTAAGTTCAGCATGTTCATGAAAGCCGCAGAGATAGCAAAAGAAAAAGGTGCTATGGCAATAGTCACAGGAGATTCTCTCGGCCAAGTTGCCTCGCAAACTCTTGATAATCTTTTAATAATAAGCCTTGCAACTGATTTGCCAATACTTAGACCCCTTATAGGGATGGATAAAGTGGAGATCGAGAAAATTGCAAAGGAGATAGGCACGTTTGAGATAAGCATAGAGCCTGAAGAAAGCTGTAATTTCGTGCCGAGGCATCCTATAATAAGGGGAGCTCTCGGCGAGTTCAAAAAGATTTACAGGGAAATCTTTGGAAAAGAGTGTTGAATACACATTTTTGTATAAGATTGCCGCAAAAGAAACACTTATAAGCGCCGATTAAAAGGCCAATACGGTGATCAAAAATGAACGTGTTCAACAATCCACTCGAGCTCTTTGAAAAATTCAAACCAACCCCCCTGCTCAAGCTTTCACTTTCAGATGAAAGGGGGGATGTATTTTGCCAAGCTGGAGTTTTTTATAACCCCTTCAGCAGGAGCATAAAGGACAGAGCAGTTTTTAACATGCTTATGAAGGCTATCGAGCGGGAAGACTTTGGCATCCCTCAGCAATGTTCTGGGAATAGGGTTTAGAGCATATCTGCCAAAGCCAACGCCAGTGACTACCCAAATCCTGCTCAAAGTACTCGGTGTGGAGGTAGTTATGACCGATTTTGAGACTATAGATCCTAATATGGTTGAGTACGTCGTCGAAGAAGCGAGAAAAGCTAGGGTAGCCAACCTCAACCAGTTCGAGAACGAAGACAATTTCGAGGCCCACTATCTCTTTACTGCAAGAGAAATAGACGAACAACTGAAAAGCATAGGCAAAAGACCTGACATTATAATAGCAGGAATAGGCACTTCGGGCCACATAGGGGGAATAGCGAAATATTTCAAGGAACGCTACACCACAAAAGTTATTGGAGTAGTACCGGCCAAAGGCGAAGAGATACCGGGCATAAAAAGGCTCGAAACAAAGCCAAAATGGTTCTTTAAGGTGGAGATTGACGAAGTAATCGAGATTATCCAAAGAGAAGCAATCGAAGGGTCAATACAGATAGCCAGAGAAGATGGCCTTTTAATAGGCCTGAGTTCGGGTGCGGTGGTTAAAGCCTTCGAGAAAATCCACGATAAATACCTTGGAACTACAGTTTTGATATTTCCAGACGATGGGTTTAAATACGTTGAGGTCTTTGAGAAATACTTGAGTGAGGCTCGATGAAACTAGCAGCGTACCTACTTTTCCTTCAATCGCTTTTTCTCTTATATTATTCTAGTGGAGTCGGGAATATTGAGCGATATATGTTGCTTGCATTTGCGTTGTTAAATTTTCTTCTTGCTTGGGGGATATTCAGAGGGCAAAAGAGAGTTGTTAAGATAGCTGTAATATACAAAGGATTAGATTTTTTCTTTGCGATCTTGATGCTAATGGCAGGTTCACTTCCTCAAGCTCTTAATGCTGGAATAGATTTAGTGGTACTTCATGATTTGATCGGCTTATTCGGCCAGAAGGAAAAAGAAGAAACTAAGGAAGAAATTGAAACTTCCCATAATGTTTGAGCTCTTCTAAAGTGGGTACGCTCCAGGCTCCTCTTTTTGTTGTTGAGAGGGCAGCTACTAAATTTGAGAAACGCCCGATCTCTTCTAGCTCGTTCTTTGAGAATTCTAGTGTTTTTAACTTGTTCATGTAACTCAAAGAGGCCAAAAGGGCTGCCATATACGCATCTCCAGCTCCTGTTGTATCAGTAGGCTTTACCTTGTAAGAAGGAACTTCTACCTTTATTTCCCTGTGAATTATTGTGCTTCCTTTTGCACCTTTGGTTATTGCAATCAGTTTGAAATCAAAGTCATTTAGGTTGAATCCATTTTTTTGCAGATATTCCACCTCTTCGTCTCCTATTTTCACTAGGTCTGCCAGTTTTAGAGCGTGTTCTATGTCTTTAAACATGGCATCCTCTTTTCCTTTCCAAAGATCAAGTCTTATGTTAACATCGTAACTAATGGGAACCTTTCCTTTGGCCTTGTTTAGTATTTCAAATAATGTGGATCTACTGGGTTCTCTTGCGAAAAGAACATTACCAAAATGAATGAGAGTTGCACTCTCTATATCTACCATTATATCTTCAAGCTTCATGTTGAAATAGGCCACCCCATCATAAAGTATGAATTCTGGTTTTGCACCTATTAACTGGACAAAAACTATTCCTGTGTGCTTTTCAATATCTTGAGAAATGTACTTGATTTCCACACCTTCTCGTTCAAGGGCATTGATAAGGAATTCTCCAAAGGAGTCAGCCCCTACTTTACTTATCAAGGCACATTTGACGCCTAATCTTGCTAACCCAACGCTAACATTTGCTGGGGCTCCTCCAGGATGTTTTTCGAATTCTATGACATCTTTTAATGCTCCCTCCTCTTTCGCAATAAAGTCTATCAAGACTTCTCCTATTGAAAATATCATGCTAATCCCCCTCTAGGATACTCATAAATGTTTAAAGTTTTTCTTTGTTATACTTAAAGTAAATACTTCTTATCATTTATTTGACTTTTTGAAGATGTCACTAAAAGGGGATTTTTAGCACCTTTTTGTAAGTATAAGGAATGCGTAACTCCAGATATACACACATATTTGGGCAGTAAGATATATATACTTTTAGTATACATATTACCTCGAGGTGTCTCTATGAAGACGGAGAAAATGTTGTTTAGTTTTTTGTTGGTAGGAGTTTTGGCAGTAGCAGTTGTGGCAAGTGGGTGTATTGGCGGTGAAACTACTACTCAAACTACAACTGTAGAACAAATTACTTTGAAAGTAATAGGCCCATGGTCTGGAGCTGAGCTTGATGCTTTCAATGAGGTTATCAAGGCATTTGAAGCCGAGCATCCGGATATAAAGGTTGAATACAAGACCTATAGAGCTGAAGACCTTTCAACAATTTTACCATTGCAATTTGAGTCGGGAGATACTCCTGCAGACTTGATCTTCATGTGGGGATGGTTCATTGCAGACATGGGTACAAAAGGCCATGTAATGGAACTAGGCCAAATTATCAATCCAGATGAATATGTTCCCGGGATTCTAGACACAGTTACAGTTGATGGAAAAATCTATGGAGCACCATTTACTGCAGCAGCTAAGCCAGGTTTCTGGTATAGAAAGTCCTTCTTTGAAGAACATGGTTTAACACCACCCGAAACATGGGATGAATTCGTGAAATTGCTTGAACAAATAAAACAAATACCTGGAATAAAAGCACCAATAGTTAGTGGAGACAGCGTTGGATGGCCGCTTTCTGATGTAACTGAGCACTTTATCATGACTTTTGGTGGGGCAGAACTCCAACAGAAACTTATAAATGGCGAAGTTAAGTGGCAAGACCCGCAGGTGAGGAGCATATTTGAAGAAAGACTTGTACCACTTCTAGAGGCTGGATATTTCAGTGATCCGATTGAATGGACGTCTGCTGTAGAGTTATGGTGGAAAGGAGAATACGCACTTTACTTCATGGGAACGTGGTTAACAGGTATGGTAGATGATCCCACTGACCTCGGACTAATATCACTCCCAGGAGTTAAGGCAATGGTTCTCGCCCCAGATTACTTCATGGTGCCAAAGTATACAAGTCATCCAAATGAAGCATTAGAACTTGCCAAGTTTATAGCTACAGAAGGACAAAGGATTCACGTTGGCACTAGCTCTGGAAAACTTGCGACATGGAAGGAAGTTACAATGGATGATTACTGGGAGCCAATGAAGGATGTTGCCAAAGTGGTTGCTAACGTTGAGTCAGCACCAGATTTGGACGATAGTGTTGGAGGAGAATGGCAGAAGGCATTCTGGGATCAATTAAAACTTCTGTGGGTACAACCGGATAGATTGGATGAGATTCTAAAGACACTTGATGAAAAGTTCCCAAAAGAATGAAAGGGGGATCTTAATGAGAAAGTCTAAATCTTTGACTCCTCTCTTTTTTCTTTTACCAGCCTTGATTTTAATGGTTCCATTTGTTATATATCCTGTATTTAAGACTGTGTATCTTAGTTTCTTTCTAGATGACAAGTTTGTAGGGTTAGAAAACTATAAAAATGTTCTTTTGAGCCCGGACATTGTAAACCTTGATAGATTTCCCACTAACTCTCCTCCTTGGGGCGCCCTTATTCATAACGTAGTGTGGATAGCGATTCATCTTCCGGCTACTGTATTTTTGGGACTAGGAATTGCACTTTTATTAAGGGGGAAAGAAATTAAAGGTGCCTCTGTAATCAAGTCAATAGTCTTCTTGGGCATGGTAATCCCAATGATCGTTGGGGGCTTAATCATCCGCTTTCTTTTCGAAGAAGGTGCCGGTGTTATACCTGCCATATTTAAAGCATTAGGGATTGAAGGGTTAGCAATTACCTGGACAGCATACCCAAAAACTGCTCTATTTGCAGCAATTTTGGGTTCAATTTGGATATGGACTGGTTTTAGCATGTTAATGTACTCAGCTGGATTAGCGTCAATACCAAAAGATTACTATGAAGCAGCATTGATAGATGGAGCTAATCGCTTCCAGATATTTAAAAACGTAACATGGCCCCTATTGAAACCAATAACAATTGTGGTTGTGGCAATGACCCTTCTATGGGATCTTAAGATATTTGATGTTGTCTATGTAGCCACGGGAGGTGGTCCTGGCGGTGCTTCAATGGTGCTTGCACTTCAAATGTGGGACTATTTCGCAAGGGCCCTTAACTACAATTATGCCGCAGTGGTGGCAGTTTTGTTGACCACGTTAACACTTATCCCGGCTTTATGGTTAATCCGGAGGAGGGAGTAAAATGAATATACCCAAATATAAGCTTAAAGAATTCATAATTTCAAACAGTATTGCATGGATTTTGGGGGTAATCTGGTTAATACCCTTTGTAGGGGTTCTTATGGCCTCAATAAGGCCTTATAGGGAAATAGTAGGTGGATGGTGGCACTTTAGTCCATTTACTATAACTCTAAAGAATTTTGTGGGTGCTTTTAACCATCCAATGTTTCCAATAAGTGAAGGTCTTAGAAATTCTTTGATAATAGCGATCCCGTCAACAATTACACCGCTTTTAGTAGCCGCATTGGCCGCTTATGCTTTTGCGAGATACAGTTTTCCAGTAAAACATTATCTCTTTGCGTTTATAGTTTTTTTAATGGCACTGCCTCAACAGATGACCATAGTGCCTCTGTACTTCCTTTTAAGGAATTTCCATCTCTTGAATAAATTTCAAGGGTTAATCCTTGTTCATTCTGCTTGGGGATTGGCTTGGATAATCTTTTTTATGAGGAATTACTTCTCAATGCTCCCTACAGATGTTGAAGAAGCTGCAAGGATAGATGGGGCATCTGATTTTAAGATTTTTTATAAAATAGTTCTTCCAATGGCACTTCCAGGATTGATATCTGCAGCAATACTTCAATTTACATGGGTTTGGAGCGACTTTTTCCTAGCCTTGGTTTTTCTGCAAAATCCAGAGAAATATGTGGCTACTCAGAGATTACCCCTTCTTAGAGGCCAATATTTTGTTGATTGGGGGATATTGACTGCTGCATCAATAATGGTGATGTTAGTCCCCTTGCTGGTTTATACGTTATTCCAGAAGTACTACATAAGTGGTATGATAGGGTGGTCTACAGAGAAATGAAAGGAGGAAGGGAAATGTATGAAGTGACGAAGTTTGGGGGAGAAGGAAAGAAATTGGGTGATTACGTAGGAATAATAGGCGAAGAAGGGTTAGGTAGAATTAAAGAGAAGATGGAAAAACTTCAAGGAAAGAGCTTTGTCCATGTTAACTCCACCTCTTTTGGTGGGGGAGTAGCGGAGATTTTACATAATCTAGTTCCGTTGATGAGAGATGTTGGACTTGACACAAGATGGTTTGTCATTGAGGGTACAAATGAGTTTTTTAATGTTACGAAAAGCTTCCATAATGCTCTTCAGGGGAACAAGGAGCTCGAATTAACTGAGGAAATGAAGAATCTCTATTTGAAAATCAACAAAAAGAATGCTGAAGATTTCGATCTAAGTGATTTTGACTACGTCTTAATACACGATCCTCAACCAGCACCGTTAATAGGGTTTTATGAGAAAAAACAACCTTGGATTTGGAGGTGTCACATAGACTTAAGTGATCCAAACTTAGAATACTGGAAGTTTTTGAAGCAATTTGTGGCAAAATACGACAAGTACATCTTCCATATGGAAGAATACGTTCAAGAGGATCTTGATAAAAATAAAGTCCTCATAATGTCACCATCAATCGACCCGCTGAGCGAAAAAAACATAGAACTGAGTAAAGCTGAAATATTAAAAATCCTAGAAAGATTCGATATTGATCCAGAGAGGCCGATACTGACACAGGTAGCCCGTTTTGATCCATGGAAGGGGGTCTTTGATGTTATAGATGTTTACAGAAAAGTCAAAGAAAAAATACCTGATGTTCAGCTCTTGTTGGTTGGAGTAATGGCACATGATGATCCAGAGGGTTGGATTTACTTTGAGAAAACCCTAAGGAAACTTGGAGAGGATTATGATGTTAAAGTCCTCACAAATCTCACTGGAGTTTATGCAAGGGAAGTGAATGCTTTTCAAAGGGCCAGCGACGTGATTTTACAAATGTCTATTAGGGAGGGTTTTGGATTAACGGTTACAGAAGCAATGTGGAAAGAGAAACCAGTAATCGGGAGAGCTGTAGGAGGAATTAAATTGCAGATAGTAGATGGAGAAACAGGTTTTCTTGTCAAAAATATAGAGGAAGCTGCTGAAAAGGCCATTTATCTAATAAAACACCCTGAAACAGTGAAAGATATGGGTAAAAAGGCAAAAGAACGGGTCAAGGAGAATTTCATTATAACAAAACATTTGGAGAGGTATCTTGACTTACTAAATTCTTTTTAACTTCTTTTTCAATATTTTCCAGGTGACGGATATGGAGATACATCCTGAAATCTTACACACATTGAGTGAAATTGGATTTACGAAGTATGAGATCTTGACTTATTGGACACTTCTTGTTCATGGGCCCAGCACTGCGAAGGAAATTTCTACTAAAAGCGGAATTCCATACAATAGGGTTTATGACACAATCTCATCACTTAAAATTAGGGGTTTTGTGACCGAAGTTGAGGGAACTCCTAGGATTTATGCAGCATACTCCCCAAGGATAGCCTTTTTCAGGTTTAAAAAAGAACTTGAGAACATAATGGTGAAGCTAGAAAGTGAGATTAAAAAGTTTAAACGCGAAGAACAGAGGCCGGCGATATGGAGGAGTCAAAGTTTTGAAGAGGCCCTTGAGATGTTTAGAGAAACTCTAAGGTCTGCAAAAAACGAGGTCATAGTAGTAACTCCCAGTGAGTTTTTTGAGGATATTCAAAGTGATTTATTAAAAACTCTTGAAAAAGGAGTGACAGTGTCTCTCTATATTGATAAGATACCCAATCTAAAGGGATTCGAAGGTGTGGGGAATCTCTTTGTAAGGCAGTTTTATAAACTAAATCACTTAATTGGAATGGCAGATGGTAAAGAGGTTGTAAATATTCAAAATATAAGTTTCAGGCCAACCCTCCCTCCAAGTTTTAAAGCAACTTATCCAGAGGTAATATTTTCCCAATATAGTCTTATAATTGAGATTTTCAAGGAGTCCTCCTTGGAGAAAGAATATCTCACTAACCCACAGGATGTTAGATTTTTTGCAATGTTCCATGCTGCCGATTTTGTCAAGAGGCATATAGAGTCTATCCCGATAATGGCAGAAGTGATCGGTAAAAACGTGAAAACTGGGGAGACAGAAACTCTTCATGGTAACGTTGTTGGATATACTCTATCTTTTAGGGAGGCTGTTAATAACATTCACTTAGAGACGGAAAATGGTGTAATAAAAGTTGGTGGTATCTTTGCTGTTATTGAAGATTATGAAAGCAGAGAAATAAAATTTATGTTGGGGTGAGGTGAATGGGAGAAGTAAAGCTCCTTGGGGTTTGGAAAAAATTTGAAGATGTTACAGCGGTTAAAGATATAACTCTGGAAGTCAAAGATGGAGAATTCATGATACTGCTTGGGCCTAGTGGATGTGGTAAAACTACAACCCTTAGAATGATTTCCGGTCTTGAAGAACCTACCAAGGGACAGATATATATTGGAGAGAAACTTGTCGCTGATCCAGAAAAAGGCATTTTTGTACCCCCTAAAGATAGAGACATTGCAATGGTTTTCCAAAGCTATGCATTGTATCCTCATATGACAGTTTATGACAACATTGCATTTCCTCTCAAACTAAGGAAGATTTCCAAGCAAGAAATTGACATACGTGTAAAAGAAGTTGCTGAAATGTTGGGATTAACGGAGTTGCTCAAAAGAAAACCAAGAGAACTTTCAGGAGGTCAGAGACAGAGGGTAGCTTTGGGAAGGGCTATCATAAGAAGACCCCACGTTTTCCTCATGGATGAACCCCTTTCAAATCTTGATGCCAAACTTAGAGTTAGAATGAGAGCAGAATTGAAGAAGTTACAGCGACAACTGGGAGTAACCACGATTTATGTGACTCATGATCAAGTTGAAGCCATGACAATGGGTGACAAAATCGCTGTAATGAATGCGGGGGTTTTGCAACAAGTAGGAACTCCAGAAGAGGTTTACAATAGACCTGCGAGCATGTTTGTCGCTGGTTTTATTGGCTCACCTCCAATGAACTTTTTGAATGGAACCTTAACTGAAGGTGGATTTGTCGATTTTGGGCCATTCAAGCTTAGACTTCTGAAAGATCAGTTCGAATTGCTTCAAGAAAAAGGTTATGTTGGTAAGAACCTCGTGCTTGGTATAAGGCCGGAAGATATCTACGATGGCTCACTTGCTCAGGAGAGGGCTTCGGAAAATAATATGACTAGAGCGACTGTGGAGATTGTAGAAAACCTCGGTGGAGAGAGGATTGTCTACTTGAGTGCCGAGGACATTTCGTTTACTGCAAAGTTTCCACCGGAATCTAAGGTTAAAGAAGGCCAGAAAATTGAGATTGTCTTTGATATGAAGAAAATTCACATCTTCGATAAAAACACAAAAAAAGCAATATTCTGAGATTTTTTCTTCCTTAAATTTTAAAAGGAATCGTATGTTTATTTGGGCATAAGGTGATGTGGTATGCTTGCTGTTGTAACTTTTACAGACCCCCGAAAGACATCCTTATCTTTAGAAAGAGAAAATGCTCTTCTTGAAAAACACAAAACGCTTATAAATGAGTTGGAGGCCTCTGGATTCACAGTCTTTGATGTGAATGGAGCCCTTAAAAAATATGACTTATTAAAAAACGGTGAAAACTTCGGTGTTGATAGCAAAGAAGAAGTGAGAAAGGCCTCTAAGCTTATAGGAGCACAGGATATTAGTGGAGTTATTATTGGGTTATGGCATTGGACAGAGAGTAATCTTGTAACACTATTAGCAAAAAAGGTCAACAAACCCTTACTCCTATATGCAGATGATGATCCCGCATGGGCCGGGACTACATGTATAACCTCTGTTGGTGCCTCTCTTTGGGAAAGTGCTGTGAATTATCATGCTTTGTGTCATACAAGACTTAAAGGCGATATTGAAAAAGCAAAAGCTTGGGTAAGAGCAGTTGAGGCAGTATCAGAGCTCTCTAGAAAATCTTTACTCATTTGGGGGGCCCCTTATACTCTTGGAATGGAACATCTTATGGATGATCTACCGCAGTTAAAGCGCTTTATTGGAGATTTTCTCTTTTTAGATCAGTATCTTATAGTAAAAAGGGCCGATTGGATGCTTAGTGATGAGAAAAAGAGAGTTCGTATTGAAGAATTCTTTGACTGGCTCCATAAACACGCAACTATTGAATATGATGATACCATGTTAACCCCAGAGGCCTTGAAGAGGCAGATAGGGATATATTTGGCAGCTAAAGACATATGGAGTGAATATGAGGATGAAACTGCTGCGGTTTCCATAAAATGCCAGCCAGAATTGAGTGAAGTTTACGGTGTCATGGCTTGCTTGATTCCGGCTCTCTTTCCATTCAACAGGGATGTGAGGGGTGAAAAACCAGTTATTCCAGCTACGTGTGAAGGAGATATAAAAGGGACGATAAGTTCAGCGTTGCTCTTCTACTTAAGTGGAAAACCACCTCTCTTTGGAGACATTAAATATGTAGACGATGACCTTGTACTAATAGCCAATTGTGGAGCTTCTTCTCTTTACTACGCAAAACTTAGTGAGAATCCTGAAGAGAATCTAAGGGCCACCACAATTCAAGGCCAGTGTCAGGGAGCAGGTGGAGGGGCTTTGACCTATAGAACACCTCCGACTACGCTAACCGTTGCAAGACTCATAAGAAAAGGTGGTGAGTACTACCTTCTTTATTTCCTTGCAGAAGGGGTTGAAATAGACGAAGAGATAGAATCTAAACTAAAATGGGGAAGACAATGGCCACATACAGCTATTAAAAACCCCTTAGATAAAGAAAAGTTCCTAAATGCTATGGGTGCAAATCACCTATCAGCAGTTCCGGGAGATTTTAGAAGCGAAATAGAGTTTGTTGCAAGGCTCTGGGGCATTAGAGCCATAGACTTGGAGAAAGAGCGTGAAGTCGAAATTCTTTTGCATTCTATTTAATTCTTAATTTTAGAGGTGGAATCATGTCGGTGATCATTTCGTACAATGGGGCTTTTGTGGTCACAAGACAGAATGGGGACATGAAGGATAATTATGGTGGTTTCTATATATTTGACACTCGCTTTCTGAAAGGGGTGAAGCTCAGGCTGAATAAAGATAGTGTTCTCATAGGAAGTTCTCAAGACGGTCCAAGAAAGGCATACTCTCATTTCTCCATAGAAGATAAGGTGGTTCTGCTGAGAAAGCGGGAAATAAAAAATAACTGGGCATACAGGGAAGAGCTTCAATTCTACAACACCTCAAAGGGAAAAATAAATCTTAGGGTCGAGTACATCTTCAAGGTTCCAATTGAGGATATTTTTGAAGTTAGAAAGTTTGGCGGGCAGAGGATTAGGCGTAGAATCAAGAGTTTTCTTGGGAAAGAAGGTGAGTACTCTTACAGCGGAAAAGATAAAATCAAGAGAAACCTAAAAATCAAAACAAACATGAGAATTGAAAAAGGATTAGCGTTTGCTGAGATTACTCTGGAACCCTTTAAGAAAGAGATTCTTTATCTCGAATTCATCCCTCAAATCTCAAAAAAAGAGCTTGAGGTATTTTTGACAGAAAAGTCGCTTATTCTCTCAAATGTTGTTTCAACAAACTTAACTTGGCTTGATAGGGTTTTTGAAGGAGCTATTGAGGATTTAATTGCTTTAACAGCATACACAAACTATGGAATGGTTCCGTTTGCTGGTATCCCTTATTATGCATGCCCCTTCGGAAGGGACAGCATTATAACTTCTTGGTTTCTGCTTCCATATTATCCGCAGTATGCCGAAGGCACACTAAGGTTCTTTGCTAAAATCCAAGGAAAGAAATTTAACCCTGTAAACGAAGAAGAGCCTGGCAAGATCCCTCACGAATTTAGATTTGGTGAGCTGTCTCATTCAAGAAAAATGCCATTTGCGCCTTACTATGGAACGGTAGATGCAACTCCCCTTTACGTTATTTTAGCCGCGGAGTACCTTCGGTGGACGGGCGATAGGAATTTGATAGAAGAGCTTAAACCGAATCTGACTGCTGCTGTAGAATGGATTTTGAGAAGGCTTGAGGGAGGAAGAGGGTACATAAGGTATAAGGGAGGTCTCTTGGTTAATCAAGGGTGGAAGGATTCAAGAGATGGCATCCCGACCGAGGAAGGCACTCCAACAAAACCCTCCATTGCCCTGGTGGAGGTGCAGGGATATGCTTATAAGGCCCTTATGGATGCCGCTTCACTTAACTTAACTTCACTGGATCCAAAAATGATTGAAAAAGAGGCAAAGGCCTTAAAGAGACGTTTTAATAAGGATTTCTGGTGTAATGGCTTTTATGCGCTTGCCTTGGATGGGGATAACGTTCCTTCTAAGGTAGTTTCTTCCAACATGGGACATCTTTTATTTACAGGGATAGCTGAACATCAAAAAGAAATAGCAGAGAGATTGTTTGAGGAGGATATGTTCTCTGGGTGGGGGATTAGAACACTTAGCTCAAATGAAAAAGCCTACAACCCATTTAGCTATCACAATGGCAGCGTATGGCCCCATGACAATGCAGTGATAGCCCTCGGACTTGCATCAATTGGAGAAAAAGAAAAGGCAAAAGCACTTTCAGAGGCGATATTCAAAGCTGCAAAGTTCCTCCCAAACTCTAAGCTTCCTGAACTCTACAGTGGGCTTGAAAGTGAATACCCACTTTTATGTCCCAGGGCAAATGCCCCGCAGGCCTGGAGTGCCGCAAGTGTATTTGCATTTCTCACGGCTTTATTAGGTCTTAGAGTTGAAAAAGAACTAACTTTTTCCGCACTATTGTCTGAAAATCTTAAAGTTTCTGTGTTGATTAGGTTTAGAGGAAAGCCATACTTAATTGAATCTCAAAACAGGGAGGTTGTTAGGTTTGAAGAGCGAAATATTTGAGAAGATGATCAGAATAGAGGGCAATAAAATCAATATAAAGCCTCCAAAAAATCCCTCAACCCATTTTATCCCCATCAAGGGAAGGATTTGATTCAAGAAATATTTACAATCCTGCAGTTGTTAAAGAGAAGGATAGAATAGTTATGCTTTATAGGGCGGAATCCAAAAAGGATAATCTAACTGGTAGAATTGGACTTGCAATAAGCTATGATGGCATCAATTTCTTTAGACATCCAGAACCGGTGATAGAGCCAGAGTACCTCTGGGAAAGCGCTGGTGTTGAGGATCCGAGAGCAGTAAAGGTTGGTAAAACATATTACATGACGTACACAGGTTATGATGGCAAGACTGCAAGATTGTGTTTGGCTACATCAAAGAATCTCTTAACGTGGAAGAAACATGGGCCAATATTTGAGGATTTCAAATATGAGAAAAACAATATTAAGGGGTGAACAAAAAGTGGATCAATCCTTCTGAGAAGCTTAGAGATGGAGATTTTAGAGGTAAGTATATCATGTATTTTGGAGATTCTCACATTTGGATGGCAGTTTCGAGGGACTTGATAAACTGGGAGTACATAAAGGAGCCAGTACTATCTCCGAGAGGAGGACACTTTGATAACGTTTTTAGTCGAACCAGGTCCTCCTTTGTTCGAGATTAGTAGTGGAATAGCTTTAATTTACAACAGCGCTGGTAGATATAAGGATGGACTAAAATACAAAGTGGGAGTTGCGATTTTCGATAAAAAATCCCCAGATAGGGTTATTGCAAGAACTGAAAACCCAATAATGGTTCCGGAGTATGAATGGGAGCTCTATGGACATGTTAACAACGTCGTCTTTGTTGAAGGCATGGTAGAGCACGAGAACAAACTCCTCCTGTATTATGGTGGGGCAGACAGATATATCGGTCTGGCATACTGGACAACAGACTTATAAAACAATAAAGTCCATTAAAAGTCGATGGGGATGAGGTTAAAGAATTTAATTGTCCTATTGCCCTTGATTTTTTTATTCCTGTTCTTTTACTTCCCCCTAATCAGCATATTAAAAGAAGGTCTGTGGAATAACGGGATTACGCTAAAATACATCCTTCGGGTTATCTCAAACAACTATCACAGAAGGATTATATTTTTCACTTTTTGGCAGGCATTGGCTTCTACACTCTTTACACTATTATTGGGCTTGCCCGGAGCATATATTTTTGCAAAATACGACTTTCCAGGTAAGGGAATTTTAAAGGCTCTCCTAACAGTTCCTTTTGTAATGCCCAGCATCATGGTTGCTTTGGGATTTATAATCCTATTTGGGCGATCTGGAATTCTTGCCCACCTAATTGGAAGAGATCTAGGTATTCTTTACTCTTGGAAGGCAATAATATTAGCTCATGTGTTTTACAACTTTCCCGTAGTTGTGAGGATGGTGTCCTCGCTATGGCAACGCATAAATCCCCACTATGAAGAAGCAGCCTTGAGTTTAGGAGCGAGGGGATTCACCCTCTTCAGGAAAGTGACCTTGCCCATGCTTATGCCGGCTATATTTGCCTCTTCGATGCTGACTTTTGTTTTCTGCTTTTTGAGTTTTTCAATTCCGTTAATTCACGGTGGATACCAGTATGCAACTATAGAAGTTGACATTTTCACCGCAATAATGACCCTTTTAGATTTCAAGACAGGGGCAGCTTTGGCCATAATTCAGATTTCTTTGAGTTTTATTTTCATGTACCTCTACTTAAAAAGTCTTGATCTCTATGTAAAAGCAGAGGAGCAGAGAATATTCAAAGAGCCCGTGCCATTGACCTTAAGGGAACTTTTGAGTGTAAATGGAGTTTTTATAGCAGCTTATTCCGCCATGGTGTTTATCTTCATCTTGTCCCCTTTGATGGCGGTTGTTTACCATTCGTTCACCTATGGAGGTGGATTTACCCTTGAGTGGTACAGAAGAGTTTTTTCTCCAGAGTACAATCCAATCTTTGGTGCAAACAGCATAACGGCAATTAGAAATTCTCTTTTCTTTGGGTTTTCTACGGTGCTTATTTCGACTCTTTTAGCTTTGAGCATAGCTTACATAATGTATAGGTGGGAATTTAAGGGTAAAAATCTCTTTGATGCACTTGTAATGCTACCCCTAGCCTCTTCCGCAATAACTTTGGGACTTGGATACATAAGAGCGTTTCATAAGCCTCCTTTAAACCTTTTAGGCACGTGGTATCTGATAGTCTTCGCGCACACAATCATTGCCTATCCCTTTGTTCTAAGGGCGATTTCCACAGTGTTAAAGAAAATAAAACCCAGTTTAAAAGAGGCCGCCATGAGCTTAGGAGCTAACGAGCTTGAAGCATTCCTGAAAGTTGAGCTCCCTCTGGCTTTTGGAGGAATAGTGGTGGGAGCGATATTTGCCTTTGCAATGAGCATAGCCGAGCTTGGGGCTACTTATATGATATATAAGCCTGAGTACACAACAATAACCATTGCAATTTATCGCTTTCTGGGGTCACGACAGTTTGGCCCTGCATCAGCAATGTCCGTTATTTTAATGGTGGTTAGTACAATAGCCTTTATTTTGATTGAAAGAACGGGTGAGGAGATATGGTGAGGCTGAGACTTGAGGACATAGAGTTTAAGCAAGAGGGTTTTGAACTCAATATTCCCTTTCTAGAGGCAAGACCCGGAGAGTTTTTAACATTACTTGGGCCAAGTGGCTGTGGAAAAACAACAACCCTTAGGATAATAGCCGGCTTTGAAAAAGCAGATAGGGGTAGAATATACTTCGACGATATTGTTATGAATGAAGTTCCCCCTTATGAAAGAAACATAGGTATTGTTTTTCAGGACTATGCCCTCTTTCCACATATGACGGTTTATGACAACATCTCCTTTGGCTTAAAGCTTAGAAAGCTTTCCAAGGAAGAAATAAAAAAACGTATCTCTTGGGCACTAAAATTAGTAGGATTGGAGGGCTTTGAAAACCGCTACCCAGAACAGCTCAGTGGTGGTCAGCAGCAAAGAGTGGCTTTGGCAAGGGCTCTGGTAATAGAACCCCAACTTCTGCTTTTGGACGAGCCGCTTTCAAACCTTGATGCAAAAATAAGAGAGAGGCTCAGAGGGGAAATAAAAAGAATTCAACGAGAGCTTGGAATAACCACAATCTACGTGACCCACGATCAGGAAGAGGCGATGGCGATAAGTGATAGGATAGCGGTTATGGGTATTGGAGAGATAAAACAAGTGGGGAATCCTCTGGATCTTTATTATAAGCCAAAAAATGAGTTTGTAGCCCAGTTTTTAGGCCTTTCTAACATTTTAGAGGCTAATGCAGAAAATGGCAAAGCAGGTATTGGAAGCCTTTGCTTTGAAGTTAAAAAAGAAGGGAGAGTCAAAATATTCTTCAGGCCGGAAAGTGTCTATATTGAAAAGGGCGATGACGGAGAAGTGGTGGATTATGAACTGCTGCCTGGTAGAGTAAGGCTCAAGATTGACGTGGAGGGTAGGCTTATAATTGCAGAGCGATTTTTGGATGAGATTCCATTTTTAATTGAAAAATTGCCAAAAAAAGTTGGGATAAAAGTAAAGAGCTTTTCAATACTTGAGTCAT
>QMUE01000003.1 GCA_003663535.1 Thermococci archaeon | reverse complement strand
TTTATGAATCAAGCCGTGAATTACATAATAAAGCACTGTTTGGGGAATAAAATCGGGAATATTGTAATTGGAGAGTTGGAGGAGGCGAAGCAACGGGCATCCTTGGGCAAAACGAATAATCAGAATTTCCAATTCATTCCTTACGGCCTCTTCAAGCAAAAGCTGAAGGCAAAGTGTGAGCGTTACGGGATTAACTTCATTGAAGTTGATGAGGCGTACACGAGTAAAGCGGATGCTCTGGCTTTGGAGCCATTGGTGAAGAAGGGGAAGTATTGGGGGAAGAGAGTCTGTAGGGGTTTGTATCAGTCTTCCACTGGAGTTTTAATTAATGCTGACGTGAATGGTGCCTTAAACATTTTGCGTAAGGTAGCCGGCGATTCCTCCGTTAGGGGGATAGCTGGTAGTGGCCGTGTGAACCGGCCTGTGAGAGTGAGGCTACCGGCAACGGGATGCCGAATGAACTCTCACGAAACCCCCGTTAGGGTGGGGTAGTTCACCCATGTTGCACACTCGGAGTAAACTATGAATTTTTAAGACTTAATAGGGAACTTTTCCATAAATTTGTAGAACGTTATAAAGAGAATACTGAAAAACTTGAGCAACGGAGAGAAGAGGCTATCCAACTAATGGAGAAACTTTTTGGGTTTAGTGCAAAACAGATAAGAAATAGCTTTGATGAATTTTTGCATGATTACAACTGATTAAAGGCTAAATAGAATTGACTTTGGAGCGTTTTGGACTAAAAGTATTTAATTTGGATTCCCTTCTTTTGGCAAAAGATTTTTAATATCTTGAGTTCTTTTATATCTTGCCTCTAATCGTTAAGACAATAATCTAAGTGGGAACTATGAATGGAGAGTTAAGAAGAAGACTCTGGGCCCTTGCATGGCCTGCAATTCTAGCTAATATAGGGCAAACACTTGTAAACATAGTGGACATGATAATGGTTGGACAACTTGGTTCTTTAGCCATAGCTAGTGTGGGACTTGGAGGGCAGTTTTCATGGTTCTTGATGCCTCTTATGTTTGCGATCTCTACTGGAACCCTCGCACTGGTGGCCCGATTTGTAGGTGCTAGGGATCTTGGCATGGCTGAAAGGGTTCTGGAGCAGAGTGTATATCTCGCATTTTTCATGAGTATTCCAGTGATGTTATTTGGTCTTTTCTTTGGAGATGATGCTCTTAAAATAATGGGAGCCAGTGAAGATGTCATAAAACTTGGATACTCATATATCAGGATGTTTTTCTTATTTTATCCGGTAAATTTCATGGCATTTGCCGCTTTCAGTGCCCTTAGGGGTGCAGGAGATACAAAAACCCCGATGAAGCTGACTTTACTTACTAATGGAGCAAATGTTTTTTTAAACTACGGATTGATTTTTGGAAACTTTGGATTGCCGAGGTTAGAAGTAGTGGGGGCTGCTTTGGCCTCTGGACTTTCAATCCTAATTGCCTTCATTGTGGGGTTAGTATTATTCCTTAAAGGTTCACTGGTTTTGAGATTTAGACCTTCTTTTAAACCTGACTGGGAGGTCATAAAGAGAATTTTACGGATTGGTATTCCAGCTACCATTGAAAGAGCCATCTTTAGCTTTTATAACTTCCTCTACATAAGCATTGTCACACGCTTTGGAACTATAGCATTAGCTGCCCATCAAGTCGGTTTAAGGGTTGAAAGTATAGCATATATGCCTGCTTTTGGCTTTAATGTTGCTGCTTCAGCTTTAGTTGGTCAAAGTCTCGGAGAAGAAAATCCAAAAAAAGCTGAAAAAGTTGTTTACGAGGCTTTAAAAATGGTCTCTATATTCATGGGGGTTATGGCAATAATTTTGGTGGTTTTTCCCAAATACCTTGTTATGCCTTTTGTGACTAAGAGTGATCCCAATTATGCTGAGGTTCTCCGATTGGCCAGTATTTACCTTATAATCGTGGGAATAAGTGAGATTCCCCTTGGATGGACATTCGTGTTAAGTGGTTCTCTTAGAGGGGCTGGAGATACGAAAAGCCCAATGTACGTAACTGCCATAAGCAAGCTTTTATTTAGAATAATACCCTCTTATATCTTAGGCTTTGGAGTTTCCTTCTGGATAATTCATATAGAAGGAATGGGGGTTATAGCTGCATGGCTTGCGATGACGTTAGAAACTTTCACAACGGCAGTATTTTTCTGGTTTATTTTCAAACGAGGAAAGTGGAAGTACATAAAAGTATGATTAGTGGAGAGCTTTTAAGGCCCCCAATACATCTTCAAATGGAGCATCTGTTTTTATTGCAGTTGGGGAAAAATGAGTTCTGCTCACTTTGTAGCCTTTCTCTTGGAGTATTGCACCTATATCAGAGAGTTTTCTTACTTCAAGGGAGTTTCTCCTTGCAAGAGCATGAGTATCGTAGAAGAACGGCCCATCCAGTTCCTCGAGGAGAGTGTTCAAAAAGTTAAGAGCTTTCTTCTTTTGGGCCAGCTCACATTCTTCACTTTTCAATATCATTTTTTCAATGAATTTTTGGTTTTTAATTGGCCCTAGCCACAACGGGCCGAAGGCATTAGGCTTACTTGGAAGGAACCTTTTTTCAATTTCGAATTTTCCATTTTTGGTATTGAAATAGACATAACCAAGGTTCATAAGGGACTTGTCTCCTTCCTTTGCCCCATCTTTGAGTTGCAAGAATGCTCTGAAGTAATGATCTTTATAATATGCAATGAGAACTTTGATTCCTAGATCATATTTTGCAGCATATCTTGCAACAATCCCTATTAGAATTCTTAGCCCGCTTTCGTGGCAGAGTTCTCCTCTCAATGGTCTTGAGTTATATTTTCTAACACAGGCCTTTGAGTGTGTTCCACATAGAGGGGCAGTATCTGTAGCGGTAATTGCAATGGTTCCTCTCCTTTTAACACTCCTAAGTGCTGAATCGAGAAATTCCATTGGAGAACCAAAAGGATCAAGATCAATGAAGTCAAAGTATCTAAACTTTTTGGCCATTAAGAGATTAGCGTCTTTGTTTGTTGCAATTATCTTTCTTCCTCCGGTTATTATTGCCATTTCTCTTTCTAGAATGGGTTTCTCACCAAAATTATTCTCTAGGTTTTTAATAATAAGTTCAAAAGCATTTGGGTTTATGTCATTTAACCATATTTCTTCAGCTTCAGTTTCGAGAGCATATCGTATTCCCCTCACCCCTGTTGCAGATAGGGCATCTAGAACTTTTTTAGAGCCCAAGACTTTCAAAACGAGAACACTCAGATCTCTATTAAGGGCCATGATGGGGTTATAAAAGACAGGGGCATCATAAATACGCTTAGCTTTGGGTATAAAGATCTCGGCCATGCCCTCTTTGATTTTGGTAAGTTCCATCAAGTTGCCTCCAAAAAGAAGGGAAAGAGAAGTCACTTTATCTCAACATAATCGCCTATTGCTTGGCCAGGTAGGGCTCTTTCAAATATTGCTTTTACTTCTCCTCTAACTCCATGGGTTCTTGTAATTTTTCCCACAAGAAGCTTTCCGCTTGGGCTTTTCCATAGGACTTTCTTGCCAATAAGAGTTGCAGCTTGTTCTTTGCTTTCAATCCCTAGTGGTTTGATAATCATGTGGTTGCTGTGCTGGTGTTCTTTACTTCTCATGTAACTTAATACGATACCCTTCATTATCATCACCGGAAATCACTATGGAAACTGGTTTTTAAACTTTTATGTCATCGAAGAACAGGAAAACGTGGTGGGGCGAGGGGGATTTGAACCCCCGACACCCGGATCTTCAGTCCGGCGCTCTCCCAGGCTGAGCTACCGCCCCGCTCCCAATCCGGAATTGCAACCATTTAAACTGTCTTTCGACTGATTTCAAGCCGACTGCTGGACTTCTCCCTACCGGGAGGCTTGTCACCGTCTCTTTGGTGCTTTTGAGTATTCGCTGTATACGTACATGTGAGTCTAAATACGTATGCCAAGTCCGGGTTTTTAAATTTTGTGGTTGAAGAGTTAGTACTCTCAGGATTGAGCATTGGGGAGTGTTAGTGTTGTGACCAATTAGCGGTTATTTTTACTGGGGCTACAGTCATTGTTTCATGGGATTTGTGGGAGTGTCTTTGCATGAGTTTATCCTTTTCGCCTTTTTGGGGTGAAATTTGGATAAGACAAGGATAAAAGGGATAAAGTTGGGTGATTTTTTCAATATCCCTTTTTATCCCCCTTTGCTAAAGGGTGATTATCCCGGGTTATCCTTTTTCACATACTTGTTTTATTCTCTTTTCGCTCACTGGAAAATTGTGAAGTTAATGAAGAGGATAAAATGAAAAAGAGGGTTTATTTAGGAAAGTTGGAGATTGTATTATGAATTTTGCTTTAAAAACTCATGAAGAACTTCTGGCAAAACATTAAGATAAGCAAAACCTTTCTGCTCTTCTACGGATTGCGATCCAAGTTACTGCTGTTTACCTTAATTTTTTAACCTTCTTCTCTGCTTGGTGCTATAGAATATACCTCGCCGCCGCTTGGGGATGAGATCTAAGGCAGAGTTTGATTTGTATTCAGCGATGGTCCTGATTGGTACCTCTATGCCAAAATCTATCGCATGATTATGTCCTAGTTATGTTTATGTTGTAGGGACCGAACTCCCAGACCTTGACCCCATTAGCGGGATCCCACGTCTCGATGTATATGTAGTACCTGTGGAGGCCGTAGACGCTTTCCGGGATCGGGATAGTGGGGAATCTTCCTAGAGAGGCCTTATCGCCGCTCTTCAGAGTTATTGGTGGCTCGAACTCGTGGGAGCTCATCTGATCGTTGGGCATCCAGTCGAAATGGAGCGAGACCTTTCTCACTTGGATCTCCTCGCTCCTGTTGTTCTGAATCCAGATCGATACTGAGTACACTAGGGTCGTTGTGAAGGAGGAAGAGGAGGATACCGAGAGCCCATCTACGCTGACTACAGCCGATGTGAAGTGAATTTCCTTAGTTAAGTCCTTAGCATCAACAAAGAAGAGCATGGGAAAATCGCTGTAGCATGTACTATTATTTGATTTCCTGAAGTCTCCTAAATATATTTTACTAGCAAGACCTTCTGGATCATATATCTGGGGGTTTGACTCTTCTTTGAAATAGTCTCTCATCGGCTCACACATGCATTCATTAAGCCCCTTGGCATCTTCATAGAGTTTTCTGATAGAGATATAATTTTCGGGATACCATTTGCTCAAAGCCATCCCAACTAATAAATGCACATATGGCATTGTATGTGCTTTCTCATAATTGACAGATGTCAAAATTATTCTATGTTCATCCTTCAATGCATCGATAGCAGATCCAGAACCACATGCATCAACCACAACTACCTGATATTTTGAGTTTATATTGTCTAACCATTTATCTATTGTTGAATACTCAATAGGGATTAATTTCAATCCGCTATCAACTTCCTTAAAAGGATATATTCTGCCTTTTTCATTACCGTGAGCACTTAAAAATAAATAAACAAAATCATTCTCGTCAGATTTTTCTGAAATGTCTTTCAAAGCTCTTTCAAGGTTATCAACTGTAGCATTTTTACCAACGTATAGATAAAAGTTTTCACTAGGTATTTTTTCGTCGTTAACGAAGAAATCGTAAAGCCCCTCATTAAATTTTTTAGTCGTGTAGGTCCACTTACCGTCAAACTTCTCAGCACATTCCCATGCACCATCTGTATAAGAATGCTCTTGCCACCAAGGTTCTATTATGTTTCCAGGCCGATTTGTTGTAAAAATAATAACATATCTATCATTACGAATCAAAGGATCCGCTAACGTGAAATAGTAAATTTCAAACAGATTAGATATCCCATCATTATCCCAGTCTTGGAAGGTGTTCCATTCATTTTCCGTAACTTTACCGTCTGAGATAATGCTTTCAAGTAATTCAAGCACTTTTGAATTCTTTTGATAATCTTCTGGTATAGTGTTGAAGTATTCTATCAACTGTTTTTCGATATCGCTCAGCTGGTTATCTCTTAGCATGGGTTTGAATAGGTTGTATTCGCTCGACCAGCCTTTGCTCTGTAGGTAAGCTTTCAAAGCGTCCGATTTTTCCATAGTCGTTGTAGTAGTTGTCGCCGTCTCAGTCATTGACGTGGTTGTGTTGTTATAGCCAGTTGTTGTGACTGTTTTTGTTGTGGTGGTTGTTAGTGTTTCTGTTGTAGTGGCAGTTGTTGTCTCTGTGATTGTTGTAGATCCCTCTTCTTCAATACAAGCACTTACTAAAACTACTACAATTAACAGACTCATCAAGATATTTTTCCTCATCTGCCTTCCCCCAATACTAAAGGCTTGGGCATGGAAGTTGCATAGTATTTCAACTCAAGACAACGTTTTCTATAACATTGCTCCATTTAATCAACATAAAATGGTTGCTAAAGTATATTAACTTTTTTCCTTAGGTATATGCTTATATAATGGTGTGCTAATTTCTCTCGATTAACACTCATTTTTCCAATGTAGAAGTTCTCTTGATTGTAGTGTTGAAGTATTCGAACTTGATGTGTCCCCCATTGTTCGAGTTCGAACTGGATATTGCCTTTGAGTTCCCTTCTATAATATCTCTGATGATTTTTTTGAATTCTTAGTCGACTTTCACTCCCTTCTCTTTCAACTCTCCCAAATAAGACTTTAAAAGAATTGAAAGAGAGGCTCAACCACTGATGGATTTGGGAAAGTTGGGAGATTGTTATGAATTTTGCTTTAAAAACTCATGAAGAACTTCTAACAAAACATTAAGATACGCAAACCCATCTTTTACATCGGGTTCTACATAACTCCATTCACTAAAGTCGTTCCAAGTATCGATCTCAATTTCAGCATGATTTAAATTGACATATCTTAGCGCAAGCCTTAATCTTGTTTCAAATTTCTTGGGAGATCTAGGAAGCGGAAGTTCAGTTGTATCATATGGAGTATGATTGTTATCAAATCCTGGAATGACCGTAGGTACGAAAAACAGTTTCTTTTCCTCAGCAAATTTTTTCCAAATATTTAGTTGTTGATTATAAAATTTTTCATAGTTCGTAATCCACTCTGATTTTTCTCTATTATGAAAGCCTGCCCATCCTGTTAGACCATCTATAACTGAAAAATCCTTAAATGGAAATGTATAGTCAACATCAGTAGGTGTATAAGGGATCTTTGGGATCTCATCAGCTAATATAAAAGGTTTTTCACCAGTTCTCACTTTAAATTCTTTTATAGCCTGCCTAAAGGCTTTTGACCAATTGAAAAAAGCCTTGGAGTCATATATGAATACTACGGGGGTTCCTGATATTTTCATGTAGTTAGGATGAAGGCTCCAATCTCCAATTTTGACAAAATCAGAGATAAACTTATTAAAATTATGAGGCTCATTTAGATCGACGGCCCATTCAGGAAAGTTAGGGTTACTGCCTCTTTTATAGCTCAAGGTAGGACCAAAAAAGACACTTACTTTCATGCCTTTTTCAAGGAATTTTGTGGGTACATCATGTCGATCAATATTCACAGAGAAAACATATTCACCGTCAATAAAAAAACACATTAATTCCTGCATATCCTGCCCAATCTATATGCTTCCATTGAACAATGTCATCCAATGTATCATATCGCCCCAATACCGGTGTATATCCATCTTTCATTGGGGTTGACATAAAATCCCACGGCATATAACTAGCACCAACAATTATCCCATTCTCGTACAATTGCCTCCCGAAGTCTTCGTATTGTCTAATATAAGGAGTTTTATACTCGAATTTTTGGATATTTCCGACCTCATCCTCTGCAATTATGATTATCTTATACTCTCTACCACCGGTTATGTTTGTAATGCTGACTCTGAATTCTTCTTCTGTTTCATCAAATTCGCCGTCCAAAGGTGTTAACTCGTAAACTCGCTCTTTTTCGGGTGGGAACACTTTCGGATAATCTTCTGGTCTCATTCCATATTTTGTGATGAAATATTCATACTCTACGGGGATAAAGTGAAGTTCGGCGTATTTTATTGGCGTTTTATCATCAACAACCTTAAAACTCACTTTGATGTCATAAATCTTATCCCAAACAACTTTAGTTGGACTCCAATTAAACTCAATAATTTTTGGAGGGTTAGTGTCAGTGGGGGTCTTTGGTGGTGAGGTGGATGGAGAGGTTTCTGAGGGACTGGGTGTTGAAGAATGTGAAGGTTCTGAGGAGCTAGGTGTTGGAGAATACGATGTTTCCGAGGTCTTGGATATTGGGGAGTGTGAGGTTTGGGATGGCGTGCTTGGAGTGTAGCCTAAGCATGCAGAAGTTACAACAAGTGCAAGCATTATAGCGAGTAATTTTATGGTGTTCACACAAACACCAAAGAAGATTGAGCATAACTAACTAAAAACATTGTGATTGTTAAAAGTTAATTAAAACGCTCCATAATACAATTCCAATAACTTTTTGAAATGGACACGATACTAACAGGACTAAGCAGTGGAGCATTAAGCAATCTGATAATTGGCGGTGTCAAGGTATCCTTGTTTTTACCGAAACTACAGTTATTGTCCCCAAAATTGTTGTAGAGGGTCTACTGCATTGTATCCTCATGCTCCATTTGAAATCACGGCTTCTGACATAACTTCAAAAACAGTAATGAGTGAAACATGTAATATGGAGCTCTCGGGTTTTAGATGCGCCTTTAACATTGTCCTTAGCAATAAGATTTTTATACTTCATTTTAACATTAATAGAATATGGAATTGAAAAGAGAGACAATTGTGGAAGAACTTTGTGATATATGGAAAGGAATTATTGATGAATTAAGGATAAGTGAAGAAGAAATAAGAAAGGAACTTGGCATTTCTAGTGAATATTCCGTATGTAAAGTTCTGGAAAAAATGGGAGAATATTGGAGAATAGAAGAAAGAAATAATTACGGTAACGAGTTCAATAGAAAAAAGTGGGTCAGGACAGCAACGGTTAAAATGATATTAGATAGTTTTGGAATTGACTACGATAATGAAGTGTTAAAACTTTCCATAGTGTTGGATGCGATTGTGAATTCTGCTGATGATATTAGCGATTTAAAGCTTGATGAATCCAGCAGGGAGGAGAAAATAGAATGTTTAATTAGAGAATGTCTTTCGTGGGTTTTATATTCAAAACTTCTAATTGAGTTTTCATCTAAATATTCTGATAAGACTAACAAATTGCTAATGAAAAAATACTTCATTGAGATTTCGTACATACCGCTAATGGAAAGAAAATACTATGAAGAGATCCAGAATATTTTGGATGAATCTGAAATGATAAATAAGGCGTGTGAAGCTTATCTAATGAGAGCTGTTGATATTGACATTTTCTCTAAGCTATTTTTGTTGACAAATAACGATCTGACGGATAAAAAGAAAAGAAGAATAGAAGAGATCCTTAGATATGTGAGAGCACTTGAAATCCTAGCTAAAGATCGGTATGATTTGTATTATGACTTAAATGAGCAAGATGTCTATACACCTCTTGTGGCATTATATAATCGATTTGGTCTTGAATCGATAGATAAATATGTTATGAAAATCTACAAGGGGATTAATGAAAGAGTTGAGAAGAGATTTTTCAACGATGATAATACCCTAAAAATTATAAAACAATATTCATCCGATCTCTTCAATTATTTTAGATAGCTTGAGAGCGATTTCTAATACCCTTTCACCATATCAACATCTCTTGAAGGGTCTTTATATATCACTTCTTCTCATATCAACAAACCCGATGCATCTTCTTCATGGAGATTCATAATGAAAAAAGGGATTTTTGTCTTAAGAACCATATGAAAAATAAGAAAAAGGCCAAAAAGATTTAGCTACCTTGGATCTCAAGTTTTTCCAAAGCCTCCCTAAGTATCTCCACTGCCTTTATTTCGTTAAGGTAGGCCTTTCTGAGCGGCGCAAGGATTCTGACGTCACCAAGGTGGAGAATAATATTGCCGTTTGAGAGCTCAAGAGCCTTCTGGTAGTACTTGCTGGCAGTCTCATTATACTGGAGAGCCAGCTGGAGGGTCTCATTGCTGACGTTCATTTCAAGAGCCTTCGTGTAGAGTTCTTCGAACTCTTTGAGATACTTGTTGTACCACCGGTAGCCGAGGAAGTTGAGAGCTACAATTGAACCTCTTCTCTTCTCCTTCTTCGTTGGAGGAAGTGTAATCTCAAAGTAACCCTTGGCCTCAATCACGGGATCCTTCTTAAGGACGACAAAGACCATACTACCCTCCTTGTAGTAGTAGCCAAGAGAGTTGCTCCTATCAGTGGTGAGTTCAATCTTCTGGCTATTCTTCCAGATGTACACAGTACTTATGTTTATGTCCCTCAGCGCAACAACTGCAACACCATTCTCACCAAGGGTAACGTTTGCTTTTAAGGTAACAGCGTACGTCTCCTTGTTGTTCTCTGTCCCGAGCTTTGTCTTTTGCACATCATAAGAGACTATCCTACTGCCCCATCCAGCGACGAGGCTGACATTGCTTTCACCACTTGCTACTTCGGTAACTGCAGTTACATTAACCACCACAGACGAGATGTTGTTCACAATAGGAACTTCAACGTGAACTATTCCTGTTGAGGTAGAAACGTTTGCGATAATTGTGTTATTCTCAGCAGTAACGTTGGCTATTCCTCCGAAGGTTCCAATGGTTACGCTAGTCTCGTTGTTAACTTGCACTTCTTTGACCTCGGCATTAATATAAACAACAAAGTAAATCTCAGCGCTACCGAGATTTCCATACGCATCCTTTGCATAAACATTCAAAACATAAGAGCCGTTTGTGAATGCTATCGTTGTGTTTTCATACAACCCTGATGTGGAATTATATATTAATCCAATTTGTTTTTCATTAAGGAATGTGGTAACCTCTTCAATTGCACTCTCATCAGTGATGTTGAGTTTTATTGGAATTGTGGTTGTGTTGTATATTTTTCCAATTGGTGAGATTATATTGACATGTGGGGGATTTTTCTCTAGAATAACTTCGTATTTTTCATGTGGCTCGATCAGAGGATATTCATCCTTATTTACTGAGTCGATAATCCAAGGTGTATCTCCAATGCCATCCCCATTTTCATCTGTTCCATTATAGTTGTCCCAGTAATTTCCGAGATAACTCGTAAAATTCTGGTCATTATAGAGGTATTTCAAGGGAGCAGGAGAGTTCCACTGAACGGTGGAGTTTTTAATATGTACAGGATCGTTTATTATTTTTATGTCGTTCATGTAAATTAGTCCGTTTATTGAATTGTCTATTGCAATCGGTGGATATGAAACATCTCCCTCTATATTTGAGCCAGTTATGACAAAGTCTGTGACGCTATCAAGCCCAATTCCGCTTCCTCCACTATTCTTTAGAATCACTGATTCACTAATGACAATGTTTGAGGAGTAATCTGCTGCGATTCCGCATGCATTATTATTACTGATGTTAGACTCAATTATTGTTACACTGGATGTATTGAGAATATAAATTCCATCTATTGAGTTGTTGAATATTCTTGAACTTTTGACTGTTCCATATCCTCCATCGTGGAATTCAATACCCCGCCATGTATTTTCATAAACTGTACTGTTTTCAATCCATGCAAAAGTTCCGGGATGGATAACAACGATGCCTGCATGAGCATTTCTGTAAACTGTCGCATTAAAAATTTTCACTTGGGAGCCCTCCCAGATCTCAATACCGCTGGCGTTGTTCTGGAAAATTACATTGTCCCTAAGGGTGGCGTTCGAGCCGTGTCCACTTACTATTCCCGCAAACCCATTCTCGTGCACAGTGTTTCCAACAACGCTGAAGTTTCCTGACCTCCAGAATCCAATGCCATTCTCCTGATTCCCGTATGCGGTGTTGTTCTGAATAACAGCGTTGAACGAATTATCGGAGCTTATGCCATTCTCACGGTTGTCATAGATTTCGTTGGTGCTGATCAGAGTGTAGTTAGAGTTCCAGAACCTTACACCAGCAAGATTGCCATATATTTCGTTTCTTATTATTTGGTTTCCATTAGCGTTAGCTGATATTATTCCGTCTTCTTCATTGTCACGAACCTTATTGGCCTCTACAGTATTGTTTCCAGCATCGAGTGAGATTCCAATGTTTCCATTCGAATAAACATCATTGTTCTCGATTACATTATCCTCGCTGAAATCCCAGAGGGCGATGCCGCGATCGCTATTGTGGTGGATGGAGTTGTTCTGAATTGTGTTGTGTGTCGAATAGTGGAGATTAATCCCGTTTGAGGCGTTCGATATTTCACTGTTAAGTATGCTGGAATTACAGACATCATTGAAATACCCTCCATCCAATCCGGCACTGGCCACTGTTATGTTGGTTAAAGTTACGTTGACAGAGCTGAAAACGGACACGGCAGTTTTGTCGGTGTCCAGTATGCTGACATTTTTAAAGATAACATCCTTGGAGAGAACTATATCCATAGCAAACTCGTTGTTTTGGAGAACGCTATTCTCGATGGCTACCCCCGTAGAATTTACTATGAGTATCCTTCCCTCATGCTCCAATTGCAGATTTTCACCGGTTATGTTGCGGCAGTTTATCAGTCCAACAAAGCTCGCGTTTTGAGGAATCCCCTCATTCTCAACTCCAACCCAGTAATAAATTGGTCTTCCATCTATGGTGTTGCTGGTGTCTATGTGGTGAAGGTACCCTTCCACGTTCGTTCCCGCCCATATGCCAAGGTTATAGCTGTTGTTTTCAAGAGTGTTTGACTTCATGGTGGCATTCGGGGAATCAAAAATGAGTATAGCATGGTTGTTTGAGTGAAGCCAGTTGCTTTCTAAGTATGCATCACCAGAACCTTCTTCAATTCTGATTCCTTCAGGGTTATCATGAATGTTGTTGCCCACAATATGAATGGCTGTTGAGTTTAAGATGTAGATTCCCCGGTTTTTGCTTCCGTAAATTTCATTGTCCATTACGGTAATGTTACTTGAATGCTCAATGCCAATGCCATGATGTTCATTATCGCTCAAGGTATTGTTTGCAATGGTGATGTTTCCATGAGTATAATAAACAAGAACAGAACGCCAGTAGCAGTTGTTAACAGTGTTATTTGCTACTATAACATGATTTATTATTCCCCCATTGTGTCCATCTATGTCAATTCCGTTGTCACTAATATTATTAATATAATTGCCAATTATCTGAATCTTGTCAAGTGTGCTGTTAGCATTTGTTGTGTACAATGTTATCCCTTCTCCATAAGTGATATTATAGATATTGTGGATTGTGTTGTTTTGAATCGTTACGTTCTCTGCAGAGAGGATTACTAGTATTCCATCTGCGTATGATTTTTGTCTTCCGTTTATGTTCTCAATAATATTGTCTCTAATTAAACTATCATTTGAGACTATTTCAATACCAATTACTCCTGAACCACTTTTCGCTTCCAAGTCATGAGCATAGTTGCTCTCTACGAGAAAGTTTGACCCCTCCGCATACACAAATGAACCAATATTCCACGCTTCATTGTTTCTGATTGTGCCGTTAAATGCCAAGCTCCCTTGTATAACTCCGCCTGCAACAATCGCATACCAGTTTATGTCATAGAACTTGCTGTCTTCAATAACAAAATTGCTGACATTATCAAGGAGTATTCCCCAGTCTCCACCAAAAACCGTAACGTTTCTTATGACGAAATATTTTGTAGTATTGGCAATGAAAATCCCAACAGTGCCCATATCGTACGGTGCTGTCTCATTTGCTTTTATCACCCAGTTTTCGATTATGTATGGATCTTCCTTTGTTCCCGAACCGCCAATAACCCCATTTTCAGATGTAAAATTGTCATCTCCTATTATGATTATTGGCTCATGGGTTGGGGTTTCATTGTAGGATTCTCCGCTTACCACGTTCAAATAACTCAAACTTACCAGTAGAACTAATACTACAGCAAACTTCTTTCTGATGTTTTTCATAATATCACGTCCTTGCTGTAGTTGTTCATTGATATTATGATAAACTTCGTAAAAATTTTTTGCTCATATATGTATTCTGGCTGATATTAGTTCTAAGAGCCACCTCCCTGTTATTCAATACTAACGCCAGAGAGACCAACATGGCGAATAAAATCGAATTTAATCCATTAACACCGCCTTTAAAACATTTAGATAATTAAATGAATCTATTATGGATGGTTCTATATAAGCATCCTCAAAAAAGTTGTTAAATTCGCTTATAACTAAAATCGGGATGTTTTTATCAACAAACAAAAGAGCTGTTAAAATTCTTTCCCTGAACTTTTCGGTTGAACGTATGACCGGAGGCCAATCCTTTTCTCCCCAAGGACAATGCTTATATGATATACCAACTGTCACATCGGGAATGAAAATAATGCCATGATTTTGACAAAAAATACTCCACTTTTGAAAACCTTCTCTTTTATAAGATTCCCATTCCGCGACCTTTTCTGGTACGTAAACACCACCACCAGGCATGATCGCATCAAATTTATTTGCAACATCACCCCATACAGATCCTCTAAAGACAGTAGAAGGATCTGCTAATGGATGGGCATGATCGCTTACGAGGAATAAACCGAACTTTTCTTTAATTTTGGTTATCATATCAATATCACCAAAAAAACCTTTTCCTTCGTAAATGTAGAGAAACGGCCTCCTGTTTATTTTCAAATAGCTTGGGTTATTACCATATTCGGTTAAAATATATTCGAAATCTCTCTTCAAAGTTTCAACATTATAAGAATCAGGGAGATTCCACCCAGGATTCGAATCTCTAAGTCTCCAAATCGACTCATAAAGCATTGCGAACTTTATATCACCTCTTCTCACTAAATAAGAATCTGAAAATATTTTTAATGCCTCATCTTGATAGCCACCTCTTCCAGGCCAGTTAATCAGGAAAAAATCTATTCCATACCCAGTAGCCCAGTCGATATGCTTATCTATCACAATAGATCTTTAGACGAATAAAAACCAAGAAGCGGTCTATCTTCCCCTTTATAATCATTCCAGTTATTATCTTTACCCCACCACAACAGATACACTACTCCAACAGTTGTATTATCTTGTTTAGCAAAATTTTCGTATTGTCTGATATAAGGGGTTTTGTACTCGAATTTTTGGGTGGGCCCTGCTTTGTCCTCTGCGATTATGATTATCATGTATTCTCTACCACCAGTTATGTTTTTTATATTCACACTAAACTCCTCAGTGCGTTCATCAAACTCGCCATCCAATGGTTTTAACTCGTAAATTCTTTTTTCATCTGGTGGAAAGACTTTTGGATAATCCTCTGGTCTCATCCCGTAGTCAGTGATGAAGTACTCGTACTCTACGGGGATAAAGCGAAGTTCAGCATACTTTATCCGTGTTTTATCATCCTCAACGGTGAAACTAACCTCTATATCGTAAACTTTATCCCACACAACTTTAGTTGGACTCCAGTTAAAATCTTTTATTAATGGTGGGTTACTATCCTTCTCTATGGGGGGTGTCATAATAGTTGTATTCGTTGCGGGATATGTTGTAGTTGTTTGTTGATTTATACCATCGGACGAAGTTGTTATGCTAGAGGTTGTATTCGTATGGTTTGGATTTACCGGAGAAATACATCCACTAGCGGCAGTGGTAGCCAGAAGAATACCAGCTATAGCATAAGGAGCTATTTTCTTAATACCAGAGAATAAATCGAATTCTAAATCTTCACTATTAAATTCGAGAGCTTCAATAACTGACTCATATAAGCTTGTGTCAAATTCTTCTTTGACAACTTCTTTTATTCTCTCTAACCTTCTTCTGTTGTTTGGGTTTTTTTAAGCAAAAAGGTTTTATCATCTAGATATTCATCTATCTCGTCTCTATCTTCATCCATGGTATTATTTACTCAATTAGTGAATATATAATTTTTGGATATTGTCAGGATGCCTTTGACATCCCCTTGGAATGACTCAATTTGTGTTTTAGCCTCGTGTAGTTCTTCTTTAGAAAACTCCCTTACCTTCAAGTAATTCAACTAAAGCGTGAAGCAGTTCATCTGAAAAAAGTTTGAGAAAAATCTTTTTCAAAAGGAATGGAAAGGTTATGTGGCTTGTTCTTGAATTCATTTTTATATTTGCTCTAATGGGAGTTAAAAAGTGGTTTTTAGCTTTTTGAAAGTTTAAAGCCCTGTAAAAATGTTTTCTATTTAGAAGGCTTAATTTTTAATTGTGCTTCTTGGAGGGTTCCTTTTGCGAGAATTCCCGGATCTTCAGTCCGGCGCTCTCCCAGGCTGAGCTACCGCTCCGCTCTCAATTGCTTTAAACAGCCACTTAAATTGTTTTTACCTTGATTAAAGGCAGTTTACTGGAGTTTTACACACTGGCGGACTTGTCGCCACTTATTTGATGCTTCTGATTGACTGCTGTATACGTATGTTTGAGTTCAAATACGTATGCCAAATCCGAGTTTTTAAATTTTACGGTTGAGATATTGGCACTGTTAGGATAAGCAATAGGGCGTCAGACTTAAGTTGCTGAGAATACTTCAGAAAAGAAAGGGGAAACATAAGGGCTGAAACCCTATTTATTGGATGGTTTCAGCCTTAAGGTCCTTCTCGCCGGAGTAAAATTCTAGAAGAAAAGAAAATCAGAGCACCAGAATTAAATGACTTCAGGGAGGATATCCAATTATCCTGATAATATGTTATATCCAAAATCATCGAAGGTGAATGAGCCTAAAGTTTAAGAGTATTGGAATGCTAAGATTAGAGTGGTGAGTTTAATGGTTGTTAAGACCACTGACCGAAAGGTGTTTAAGTCAATTGTTGGCGGCCTTGCCAAGGCCATAAAGGAAAAGCCTGAGGATATTATTTGGTTCTTCCAAGTTAAAGATTTAATGAGCGAGATGGATAAGCCAATGAGTGATGAAAAG
>QMUE01000002.1 GCA_003663535.1 Thermococci archaeon | reverse complement strand
GGAACTCTAAGAGATTTTGACGTGATTGATTGCCAGGAGTTTCCGTATTTATCGTGCTACACCTCCCGGTTGGGTCTTCCAAAGGGTACAAGTTTTGTCATAACATGGCATGAGTTTTGGGGCAACTACTGGAGGGATTATCTTGGAGATTTTGGAATCCTTGGATTGCAAATAGAGAGGGGATTAACAAAACTTACGAAACACCATATAGCCGTCTCCAAGACCACTAAAAATTATCTAAAGGAGATGGGAGTTTTTGCCGCTTTGGTTCCAAATGGCATTGACTTTAAAGAAATTGATGAAATAAAGAGGGGGGAGAGGGGCTTTGACTTCCTCTTTGTTGGCAGGTTAATTAAGCACAAAAACGTTGATTTTCTTTTGAGGAGCTTTGCTCATGTTAAAAAAGAGTATCCGGATACAAGTCTGGGTATAATCGGAGATGGGCCTGAGAGAGAGAACCTTGAATTTTTAGCAAAAGATCTCGGAATTTCCTCCAATGTCGAGTTTTTGGGGTTTTTGGAGAACCATGAAGAGGTAATTTCGGTGATGAAATCCTCTAAAGTTTTTGCATTTCCTTCGGGGAGAGAGGGGTTCGGGATGGTCGTTCTAGAGGCTAATGCCTCTGGGATTCCGGCCGTGGTTGTGGATCATCCTTTAAACGCATCGAAAGATTTAATAGTACCATGGAAAAATGGTTTTGTGAGTAAAAACAACGAAAAAGACTTTGCAGAACATCTGATTACTGCATACGAAGATGAGAAGCGATTGGGGGAAAAGGCCAAAAGCATGGCGAGGAGTTATGATTGGGATTTAATCGTTGAGGACTTGGAGAAATACTATCGGGGGATTTTAAATGGTTGATGTGTCAGTTGTGTTGCCGACTATGGACGAGGAAGAGGCAATAAAGGCCATTCTGCCCAAAATAAAAGAAGTTTTAAGTAAAATGGGAGTGTCTTATGAAATCATAGTTGTTGATAAAAGCAGGGACAATACTCCTAAAATTTCCCAAGAGTTCGGAGCGAGGGTTATAAGGCAGGAAGGCAAGGGATATGGTGATGCTTATATTCTTGGATTTAAGAATGCTAGGGGTAATATTATAGTTATGATGGATCCCGACGGGAGTTACGACCCGGAGGACATCCCAAAAATTTTAGAACCGATACTAAACGGACGTGCGGATTTTGTCATGGGTAGCAGGCTTAGGGGCAGGATTGACGAGGGGGCCATGCCTCGGCTCCACAGGCATATTGGGAATCCCCTCCTTACCCACATACTCAACTTCCTTTTTAAGGCAAATATAAGCGATGCCCACTGCGGGATGAGGGCCATAACGAAGGAAGCCCTGGAAAAACTGCCCCTAAAATGTAAAGGCATGGAGTTTGCCAGTGAAATGGTGATCGAGGCTATTAAAGCGGGGCTGAGAATAGAAGAGGTTCCCATAAGATACCACAAAAGGATAGGGGAATCAAAGCTCAGCTCCTTTAGGGATGGGTGGCGGCACCTGAGACTTATGTTACTCTATTCACCCTCCTATCTCTTCCTTCTTCCCGGAATATTACTCTTAGGTATGGGTGTTCTCCTCATGGGGTACACCTATCTCATCAAACCCGAGAGGTTGCATACCCTAGTACTTGGGAGCGCCCTGACGCTTCTTGGCTTTCAGGTGTTGTCACTCGGCATTTCTGCCAAGGTCTATGCTACCAAGGAGGATCTTGAAAAACCCAATAAATTAACCAGATTTTTCATGAGGTATTCTGTTCTCGAGGAGGGCCTAATGGCCGGCGGGTCAATGTTCCTCATCGGCATAATAATTGGACTGTACATTTTTTTGAAGTGGAGGGCAAGCGGATACGGAGAGCTCTTTATGCTCAGAGAGGCCGTACTGGTGCTTACCCTAACAACTCTGGGGATATCCGTGATGTTCTTCTCCTTCTTTGTGAGCATATACATGCTTAAGGAGGAACTTTGATGGGGAAGCACATACTCGTTGTTTCTCCATACTTTTATCCCGAGGGGGGAGGGCTTGAGAGGTATGCCTTTAATATGGCCCGAGAGCTGGCGGAGAAGGAGAAGGTCACAGTGCTCTGCATGACGAAAGGGGCCGAGAGAACCGAAGAGATAAACGGAATTACCGTCCACCGCGTTAAGCCGGGAGCAATAATATCAAACACCCCCCTGAGTCTGAAGTTCATCTTCAGGGCAGCCCACATGGTAAAGGAAAGCGAAGTGGTGATAGCCCACACTCCCGTTCCCTTTGCAGCCGATGTTGCTTCGTTCTTTGTCAAATTAAAAGGAATTCCCATAGTAATAGTCTATCATACCGTGGGGCTTAAGAAGGGGGACAAACTGCTCGACTTCGTTGCCGGCATATACTCCTCAACTCTGGAGAGGGCAACGCTCAGGGGAGCGGAAATAATTGCCGTTTCTGGGACGGTGTTTGAGCATCTCAAAAGCAGAGGATACAATCCCCGAATTTCCCATCCAAGGCTCGATGTTACGGAATTTGATCTTTCCAAGACCTGCAGAAGAAAAAACGCGGTGCTCTTCGTGGGTCAGCTCGGTAAATATCACAGATTTAAGAACTTAAACCTTCTCATAAGGGCTTTTGCAGAGATTTTGAAAGAATTCCCGGAATGGGAACTCTGGGTGGTTGGGGAGGGAGATATGGTGGATGAATACAAAAATCTGGCCAAAGAACTGGGGATAATGGAGAAAGTTCACTTTTTTGGCAGTTTGGGAGATCAAAAGCTTTCGAAAATATACTCAAAGGCCAGATTCCTTGTTCTTCCCTCCTCTTTTGAATCCTTTGGAATGGTCGTTGCTGAGGCCCTGGCATTTGGCGTCCCGGTAATTGTGTCCCCCTACGTGGGGGCCAAGTTCCTGGTAGATGAGGGGAAAAACGGTGTGATTTTAAAAAATCTCGATCCAAAATCCCTTGCAAATGCCATGAGGGAGTTGATGGAGAACCCGAAGGCTTTAAAGAAGCTCTCCCACATTGCCAGACGCAAGATATGTGGTTTCTTAGATAAAAATAACAAGTTTTCCAGAACCCCCAGGGTGACAACACCCTCAAACCCCATAAGCAAGCGAAAATAAAGTTGAGTTTTTTGAGGATGTAAGATATATAGATAAAATACAAAAGTTAAAGCGTAGAAAAATCACGCAACTTGGCCCATTATTAAGCCCATTATAGGGGCTTTTTCTAATATAGTAAGGTTTTATATCATATCTCATGTCTTTTTATCTTAACCGCACAAAGTAAGGGCTTAACTTCCCCCTTTACCACCAGATAGGCCCTTAGAGAGATAGGTATGAACACAAAATGAGGAGATAACCCCTTGTCCTTAATTTTGTTCAATGACTCATCAAATACTAGAGGATATGGCTGACCTCCCCACCTTGAAGGGCGAGGTTTTTTGTGAGGTAGGAAAATTCCTCTTTTTCCTCTTTTTCCTCCAGAAAAGCTTTTAATCAGGCAAATACAAAAGCAAAATGGAGGTGATAATTAATGAAGAAAATAGAGTGGAGTGAAGAAAAAATAGAAAAATTCGTGAGCGATGGCTGGAGCTTGAGTTATGATAAGACTAACGACAGGTTCAAGCTCCAGAAGTGGATGAAGGGCAGGGTCAAGTCTTATTCCCTCCCAAAACACTTCAATGAGTTCTGCTGGAAATTGAAAGAGGAGCTGAAGAATCAAGCAAGGAAGCCTAAAGATCTCAAAGAAGAGGATGTTAAGAAGCAAAAGAAACCAAAGACACTAGGTTATCAGCAGGCAGGTACGGGGAGGAAAATAACACTCGAGGCTTTGGATAGGTCCCACGCCAGGATAGTTCAAAACGTCACGGAGCGGATTTCATGGTTTGCAGATGTTTTAAATGAGATCGGCTTCTATGCAACACTCTTAGCAATGCAGGTTGCGAAAGTTCCTCCAGAAGAGCTTTACACGAAAATAGCTGAGTTCAAGAATCCGCAAAGTTTTGTTGACTTTGTTAGAGAGTACTTGAACGCTCTTTTCCATGCTAAAGAAGAAGCGCAAGAGATCATCAAATACAGAAAGAAGCTTATGGCCTTGGATGTGAAGCTGGTCCTCCTTGAAGAGGTTGCCGAGCAATTGAAGCGACAGAGGGATGAGGCGATTATGAATCTGTATATTGTCAGTTACGCTGCGGCCTCAACGATGGATAGAGACCAGCTCTGGGACTTTATTTCGAATATAATGCTTGTTCAGTATAGTTTGGGTGTTAAACCTCCTAGAAAGCCAGAAAAGAAAGAGCAACACGCTTAGAAACCCAAGACAACAAAGGTTGTCGTCTCTTAGCAGTTCTGCCTACCTGTTAATTGTGTGTAGAGTGTCGATTTCGTATTGGGTAGGCCTCCCTCTTCCTGTCTTCATTGGGTGGCTTTCGGGAGAATAGAGCCCTCCACATCTTCCGTTGAGTCCTCATTCGGGCTTACAAAACCCTACATACCGAGGGCTGCTGCACTGCTAAGAATCATGTCACAAGACTATATAGAAACTACAGCACACATATAGGGTTTCCAAACACTGCCCTTAGCGATAGCCCAAGCTAACCTCAAAACCCCATTTGCATCCGTTCTTTTGACTCAATAAGAGGCTTAATCATATGATCACACCCTCCTTGAAGTTATTAACTACATGAAGGAAGCAAACCTAAAAGAAATAAGACTGTTAAATGAGTCGCAATCTATCAAGCCCGACTAAAACGTATTAGCTGCTTGTCATATAAAAATAATTTAAGGAGTTAGATATCGCTAATAACCCCAAATACCTTTCAAATAGCAAAAACTTTATAATACTTGACATCCTAAAAATATATTGGCCTTCAAGAGGCCGGCCTCTGAAAAAAGAAGTAAGGTGAAATATTATGAATAGGCAGAATAAATATTTGAGCGTGTTGCTAGCAGTTTTAATGCTGGCAACAGCACTGCCCGGCTTTTTTGCTCCAGTGACGGCAGCAACTTCTCCAGCAACCAACATAGTTATCACAGATGGCAACGAAGATGGCGTGATACTCCTCGGAGAAAACATCACCATTGAATTTGACAGTCCATACAGCAAATTAGCTGCAATTAATATCACATACACTAATACAACAAGCGATACTACATCTATCTCGTTACTAAACGATGCCACAGCGACGTATGACGAAGCAACTGGAACCTGGCATTATGTAATTGAGTTCTCAACAACAGAGAAACTCAAAAACATTAGCGTCACTGAACCTGCATACCTAATAGTCCAGGACAATTTTGATGGGCAGAGCATTAGGGAGTTCTACGTGAACACGCTACAACTCATAGAACTGACGTCAGGCATAACTGGCGGGGCAGTTAATAATACTCAATTACCAGGGAACTTAACTGGTGGCATAAGAGTAAATACTAAGGATATGCTTGTCGGAGACAGCCTTGTTGTTGTCCTCAACATAACAGGTTCAGCCCCGTATGTGGTGAAGAAGAATGCCAACATCAACATTGATGGAGTCACCTTCGAGGTTAACGGAAACGACACTACCGAAACGCTCTACAACCTCACGGCAACGGTTACTATTGAGAAGGTTGACCAGGCATTCGACGTCACCAGCGGTGCCTTTGTACTGGGAACTATAAACACGAACGCAAAGAAGGTCATTGTAGACCAGGATCCACACGGAGACTTTGATGTGGAGGCTCTTACTAACACTGTTTATGATCCGGATGTTAGGGCCTACACTGCAGGCACCCCAATGCTCTTTAACGCCACTATCTGGGCGAACATAACTTCTGTTGAACCATACGAGGTCTTCATAACTCTCCCGAGTGGATTTAAGTTCAACACCACAAATGCAAAGTATAATAAGACTATATTCAATGTCTCTAGTGACAACACCACCCTGATAATGGACCTTAGCGCCGACGAGAACGGCACGGTGTTGATGAACGTCACTATTCCGGATACCGCGGAGGGAATGTGTTACGTTACTGTCAAACTTAACGGAAGCACCGTAACCTACGAATGGCCGCTCGCCTATGTCCTTCCAAAGGATACAGAGGCTAGTGTATCCGCGAATCAGAGCACAGTTTACCTTGGAGTAGAAGATCTGAGAATTGATTTCGTAGTGACCAATGACACTGCGAAATCTTACAACATCACACTAGTTTCAGTCGGAACAGGTAAAGATGTAGCTGTTATAAACAGCAGTAGTAAGCTAGTATCAAAGATCCCGCAGTCATGGGTGTTTGAAACAAGCAACCTTAGCAAGTGGCCTAGTAGTCTCAGCCCCGGAGAATACGAAGTGAGGATATACTTCTTCAACGATTCCGATGAGACTATTGCAAATGCCACATCTGACCCTGTTACGTTCATTGATGAGATTGAGGTAACCGAGCTCAGCTCAGTCTACAACAAATACCACGGCTTTAAAGATGACAAGATCTACCCAGGAGATGACATCTTCGTGAACGTAACCGTTACCCATGGTGGAACCTACAATTTCACCCTTGGTGACTTCACAAATGCTAGTGTTCCCGTAACGCACTACAATGCCAAGTCAGGCTACATTGCAGTTAACTTATCAGACATATTCACTAACTTCAACCTCTCCAACGGTACGTACACCCTCGTCGTCAGCGATGGAATTACTAACATCACCAAAGATTTCAAAGTTATGCCACACAATGTCACTCTAAGCAAAGACTCCGCCAGCATATGGCTCGGATTCAACACCACAATACAGGTCACCACAACCTCTCCTGATGACATAAAGATCGTACCAAATAATACTGTACTCGGTATGGTCAACATCACGGCCTTCAACGAGAGCACTCACACGAAGATGTGGAACGTCACATTTGGAACAGATGATCCAACGAAGGCCGGAAAATATGAGATCAACATAACCGTTTCTAGCGCCGAGTCAGTTACCTCGCCAGCCACGTTCACGCTCGAGGTCAAGGATGACCTAACCATCATGAAATACACACCCAAGCTCGTCCTCGGAGACACGCTCGTAATACTCGCCCAGACCCACTCAAACATCAGCAATGCCAACTACAAGCTCAAGTTTGTGGGCGCCGGTGCGACTTGGAAAGCCAGCCCACCCGTCGTGGGTGTGTACAACGACACCTTTGGATACAAGAACCTGACTATTGAGATAGATCCTAGCGCCAACGCGCCAGACACATGGCTACCGTTCAAATTGCCGCTTGACGTCAACCTGACCGATGGCTACGCTTGGGATAAGGTTGAGGTGGAGATGCTCAACGACACCATGACCGAGGTCACTAACCTCAAGGACGGTGACACGATCTACCTCGGACAGAAGCTCAAGATTGAGGGATACACCTACGTCACGCCGGGAGAGAAGAAGATAGACTTAATCTTCAGGGTTCTCAACCAGAGCAACCTCACTGAGGTTATTGACAGCTACTCATACTATGCCAACGTCACATGGGAGCAGGGCGAGGACGGAAGGTACTACTTCGTCGGTTACATCCCGCTCTACGAGAGAGCTGAACTCACGAAGGGAGTCCACAACATAACAGTTAATGATACCATTGCCAAGTACGGCCGCACCATAAACATACAGGTTAACGTTGAGAGCGGTGTAAACGTCACCACGGAGCTCCCAGAGTACTACCCCGACGGAAAGATGCTTATCAAGGGTAAGGTTAACGGCGCCAGCGGTGGGACCGTGAATATATCAATCGTCTGGAAGGGAGATTCAGAGTCTATCACCAGTGTGCCAGTAAAAGAGGATGGAACCTTTGAGTACAACTACTCCATGACAAAACTTGCCGGATATGTCGGCGACGTCTGGATTACCGCCGAGTACAATGGAGTAAAGTCACCCGAGTGGACGGTTTCCATAACAGACAAACCAGACCTCCAGAAACCCACTCCAGAGAACCTCGAAAAAGTAACTGTCGGCGGCGAGGAACTCTACGGGGTTAAGCTCGGTGAGGGACTCTTCAACATAACCGCCCAGAGCAACCTCGGTATCGATGCAGAAGTTACCCTCAAGATACTCAACGAAACCAAGAAACCGGTCTTCACCAAGACCGTCTACGTCGAGGAGAAGGGCCTCATCAAGGAGCTCGTGAACATGACCAACGAGACCAAGTACCAGGTCGGCAAGTACTACATCGTCCTCGAGTACACTGATGGTATCAAGACGAATAGCACAAACACCACAGTCTACGTCTGGAAGCAGGGATACAACGTAACCGTCAAGAACGTGACATTCGATGTCCCAGAGGAGACAGTCGTTCCATTTACCGTCGCAGTGAACGTAACCCTCGAGAACACCGGCGACCTCGACGCAATTGACTACCCAGTTACGGTATTCCTCGACGGCAAAGTTGCCAACAGCACCCCTGTTACGATCAAGGTAGGCGAAGAGAAGAGCGTTATCCTCAACGTGGAGATAACAGAGGCAGGCGAGCACGTAATTAAGGTCGACGGCTTCAACGTTACTGTAAACGCCACAGAGAAGCTCCACGTAACAATTGATGAGTACGATGACAGGGTTCAGGCGGCTGAGAACGTTTACATAACCTTCAAGGATTACACTAGCATGGATTATCTAGTTTCAGTCCCGTACATTACCCCAACCCTCAGTGGTGTTGCACCGAAGTTCAAGTTCGCGGAGAACTTTGTCTCAGAGCTTGGCAACCTGACCGCCAACGATGTGGTCATCAGCATTGGCGGACCGCTCGTTAACGACGTTACTGCCTACTACGAGGACATTGCTCCAGTTCACATGGTGGTCGGCGAGAACATCACGATAGTTACTCTAGAGGGTAACTTCACCTGGACTCCTCCAAAACCATGGTGGAACGCCACAGAGGGTTATTTCATCATCCAACTCTTCGAGGACCCGGACACTAGCGCTCTCGTAGTCACAATCTACGGTACTGACATGGACAGCACTGCGGCCGGAGCCTACTACTTCGCCAACACAATCTACCCGAACCTTGACAGTTACAGTGGCGTCAACTACATTGTAGGCCTTTGGGAAGACACTGAGGCGGGAGCTGACTATGAACTCCCAGGCGCTAGCCTTGGAGACACTAGCGGGTTCAGCTCGGGCGACAGCATAACTCCCGTCGCCCAAGGCTGAAAGCCTTTCCAAACTTTCTTTTCTTCTTTAGTTTTGCCTTTTACAATTTTGATTTCTTGGAGTATTGTTCTAATATTCTTTTGGAATATCACGTCCTGATAATACAGTGAGTTTACTTTTGGTTAACTCACTCTTCTTGGAGTTTTGGTTTGGAGGCAATGTTCAAGTCTTCATTCTTGACTAAGGTGAAGACTCCTTTACCTACATATCTTGGCCTGTAGTCAATTCTAGCATCCAAAAAACATTAGAGGAAGTTTTAGGGTGAGTTTTACCCTGTGTGGATCAAGTCCTTTTTGGAACAAGATTAATTTCAAAGAAAGAAAAACATATATTTACTCCACCACTTTATTTTGTAAGGAGGGATGTTTATTTTTAATGGAAAGCATTCTGTCTTTAGTAAGTTGATAGCCTTCCTGGTTGGATCAATGATCGCTTCGGGAAAACCGTGGAGTCTAAAGTACTTGTGGAAGTACATGATAAAGCATATATATTATATCTACACTTTCCTAGAGGTGTTAAATCATGAGTGTTGTCCTAAGCATTATTGTGCCTACGTATAATGAAAGGGCCAATTTGGAGGAACTATTGAAGAGGATAGATAGTGCTTTAAGAGTCTATGGAGTGTCCTATGAGGTTATTATCGTTGACGATAATTCGCCTGATGGTACTGCAGAGTATGCTGAGAAGTTATCGGAGTTATACCCTGTAAAGGTACTCAAGAGACTTGGTAAATTAGGACTATCATCTGCCGTTTTGGACGGGTTAAAAATAGCAGAGGGCGAATTCGTAGCCGTGATGGGTGCTGACCTTCAATACCCGCCCGAAGTATTGCCAAAGATGCTTGAAAAATTGCAGAATTGCGATGTCATAATTGCATCACGGTATGTTGAAGGAGGATCTATGAGTGAATGGTCCTTCCTAAGAAGGTTAATTTCCAAAGGAGCTACACTGATAACAAGAGTGTTGCTTCCAAAGGTGAGGACTGTTAAGGATCCCATGTCGGGTTTCTTTATCTTCAGACGAGATGTCGTTGAAGGAGTTAGCATGAATCCTCGAGGCTTTAAAATCCTCTTAGAGATACTTGTTAGGGGGAATGTGAGGAAGATTTGTGAGGTTCCGTACACGTTTGGCGTTAGGTTTAAAGGTGAATCCAAGCTCGACACTAGTGAGATAGTTAACTACATGGTACATGTGCTAAATTTATCTCCTGAGTATGTCAGGTTTGCACTTGTTGGGGCTAGTGGTGTAGTAGTAAACTTGGGTGTCCTAACACTTCTCAGATATTTCAACTTCCCTCATGTGTTTGCTTCAGCAGTAGGTATAGAGGCTTCCGTCGTAAACAACTTTATACTTAATGATTTATGGACATTTAGGGGAAGGGGTAAAGACTGGTGGCGTAAATTCTTAAAGTTCCATACATCGTCAGCAGTGGCCTTGTTAGCACAGTGGATAACGTCTGTTATAATCTACTACAAGGTGTTTAGTTCGTCAATCATAGCCCAGTTGATAGGTATTTTAGTAGGTTTTCCAATGAATTATATCCTTAGTAAGAGATTTGTTTGGACTCCGCTCCAATAACGCTAGCCCTTTGTGTCTGCTGGGATCCACTCAAGCTCTCTTAAGAACTATTTAATTTCGAGTCATGATTGGTATCTTTTCTAATTAGGTTCAAAAATTAATTGTTTCTCCCTCTCTTTAGATAACCTCCTAGTGGAGGTAAGTTTTTGTTTAATTTAGAGTCTGCCCTGTTGCGGTTATATAAAACTTTATAAATCATTTATTCCCCATACGGTCTAGGGGAGAGTATTACTGGAGGGGCAATAGTGATGAAACTTAAATCACGGAGTAGCAAGGTTTCAGTAACAACGGTTTTGTTTGTAAGTGTAGCAATATTGGCGTTTGTAGTTAGGATCAGGGACATTAACAGGCCATTTACGGAATATTTCAAGTACATTAACTGTCAGTATGCAGTATATGCTAGGAATTACATTTGGTATGGGTATATGACTACCAAGCTGGGATTAGTTTCGACCCCTTACTACGTAACTGATGGCAATTTTGAATATTACTTTCACCATCCACCGCTTACTAGTATTTGGATATCACTATTCTTCAGGATCTTTGGAATCACAGAAGCTAGCGTTAGATTAGCTGAGATTGTATTGTCAATGTTAACACTCTTTTTGATTTACAAGATTTCAAAGAAGTTGTGGGGAGAAAAAACTGCTATTGTTTCCTCGATTCTCTTCGCATTAATGCCTCTTACGGCGTATTATGACAGAATTACCGCACCAGACTACTCCACAATGCCCTTTATTCTCTCGACGTTATATTTCTATATCCTCTGGTCAGAATCACGAGAACCTAAGCACCTTCTATACATGAGCTTGTCCCTGTTTGTTGGAGCTTGGTTTGATTGGCAGGCTTATATTATTGTACTAGGCATTATCCTCCATGCAATACTCTTTGGATTCAATAAGAACCGTAAAGTGATACTGATTCTCTTGAGTACTGCATTTCTAGCGTTTTTAGCTTATGTTGGGTTCGTGTATTTTGTTGGGGGTTATGAGCAGATTGTGGAGTTATATCAAGGGTTTCTCACTAGGTCTGGCATTAAGGTTTACTCCAAATTCGACCGTCCGGGTTCTCATTATGATTTTACAATGTTTCAGTTTTTGGTGTTAGAACTAAAGAGATCTCTAAATTTGTTTACATCAATAACTCTTATCTTCACTCTGGTATGGGGAACCTATTTTTTGGTATGGAGGCCTAAGAAGGATTCCTATATACTGCCCCTTTTTGTTCAGGGAATTGTCAGTTTGCTAGTGTTTAAACAGGGAGCTTGGATACACGACTTTTGGCTTTATCAGCTGGTTCCTAGCATTGTGCTTTCAGCAGGTCGGGGAATTATACTTTTTTCCAAATTACCTAGTACTTGGAAAGAGTGGGGGTCTAATGTTCCCTTCTCTGTAACGTTCTTTGCAGTTCTGTTATTTGGATTTGTAGGCGGAATATTTACTTTAATGGTGCTTGAAGTTGTTTATAATATGGGGAATACCCTTTGGTTAGCACCGCTAATATTGCTAGCTCTAATCTTTAGCTACCTCTTGTTTTGGGCTTTATCTTCAGATTTAATTAAGGAGAGTATGTTAGATCTTAATGCTCTTAGACTTCATTCGATAATCTTTGCGCCTTCAATATTGCTTTTAGGGTACTTAAAAAATCTAATATACCCGTACGTCCCCAAGTATGGGGGTTTATTGCTTTTAACAGTGGCTGCACTTATTTTGTTGTTCTGGATTGAAATAAAAGGATATGGAATTAAACTTAAACCACGAGTTTTAGCTGTGTCTCTTGTTCTTGTCCTGTTTGCATCCCAGGCTATTTATGTTGTGGATATCCAGGATAGTTGGGAGTACCCTCATGAGTACCAATGGGGGTTGATTATAGAGAAATTGACGACGCCGGAGGAAGGTATTTTAGTAATTCCCGGAACCGGAATTCACAGTTATTCTTCAACTTTTTACTCAAAACGCCGGGTTGAACTTGTTTGGACACTCCAAGACTTTTTATCTAAAATGAACTCGTCAGATGGAAACTACAAATATTTTATTGCAAATGATGCGTTGTTCAATGATCCCAGGTATTTTGAGCTGGCATGTTATCTGCTTTCGCACTATGAGGGAATCGTTATGGATGGTATGTACTTGTTTAATCTTTCGGAGACAGATCATGCTAAATTTACGTTTAATGGGACTATCAATTTTGATAAAACTCAGGTGATTAATATTTCAATAAGCAAGACGCATGAGACGAACAATAGCTGTCACAATGCACTACAGCTAGATCAGGCTTCGGCAAGTTAAGACTGTATCTTCCATCACACTCAGGAGAAGATAGCAAAGAAGATCTTAAGGGGGCTTTAATTGGGATGTGTGATATAAGACGTGAACATATCACGAATTATTGCATGGTTAGTTGAATTTGACTGTGATTGTTGTACTGTTTAAAATGAGGAGTGAGCCAAAACTCCGGAGAAATTGTCACGTCATGCTCTCCGGAAGCATTGTTAAGTTCTTCTTGTGTCTTAAGCGGGATATTGCTTTTTTGAGAAGTCTCTTTTCCCGAGATCTCTCTGTTAAACCGAACCTTGATTCTATGGTGGCTATCTCCTTTTTTATATCCTTAATGGGCCTCAGATCTTCTCTGTCTTCATCTGTTACAACCCACCATGGTACCGTTACTAGGTTGGGATTTCTGCCGATTCCATGGCCGTAGACTTTTATGGGAATAAACTTGAGTACATTTTCTCCAAATAACTCCCCGTGGTCTGATGTTACGACGGTTTTCCCAGCCAATTTATGAAGCAACAGCTCCACGTAGGGGATGACTAAGCGGAGGTTCTCTTTATATGCCCATATTAGATGTTTAATGTGGAACTGTCCATATATGGGGGATAGATATAGGGTGTTTATTGGTTCCTCTTTAATCGTGTCTAACTCTGGGTGCCCACCCTCAATTGATTCTCGGATGAGAGTCATGGTTTTATCTCTAAAATTAAGTGAGAAGTATGGATGATGAGGCTGAAGAAAATGAATTACAAGCTTTTTGTCGGGATGCCTTCTTGCGGCTTTTAGGGCTGCTCTGTAAACTGCTCCTGGGGGAACTGTCTGATACCTATCATCCCATTCTGTTTTCCAGACAGATATAAGCTTGTAAAACTTGTTTTTTAAATAGACATCTGAAAAAGGATTAGCACTCACGAAAACTATTTCGGGATGTTTTTCACGAAAGTTCCTTCTTAAAAACTCTCCTGTCCACGATCCTAGGGAATTTTTGGGTTTTAGTGTCCCAGGCAGTCCTCTTCTCTTAAATTCTTCTCTGAACACATCATACCTGCAGTCATCTAATATAATAAGATGATCCCATTCTTCAAGGAATATCCACTCCCCATTGTTACGCTTAGTTATCTCCACGAGCCCTTTTAATCCATATTCCTTGAATCTATGGATCAAGACTGTTGTATCTCTCTTCTGGATCATATTTGCTTTTTATGGCCAAGGGAGTTATAAAATTTTTTAAGCATCAGATCATACTACCCTTTTTATGGTTCGTATCATTTGGAAAGAGATCGAGCTGGAAGCTGACATACCGCTGCCCGATGCTGATCTTGGAGACACAAGTGAATCCAGTGCAGGTGACTTTTCTTTTTCAAGCCTCGCCCTTCAGGGCAGGGAAGAGGTCAGAGCATAGAGATCACCCTCTCTCCTCTTCATTTCCCAAAGATTTTTAATCATTCTTTCTCAATGAAGTTGGGGGATTGACATGAGAAGAGATTATTATCTGTTCGCGGTATTGGTGATCATCCTAACTGGGCTTATCGTTGTGGTAAATTCCCAGGTTGCCCCCGGCTTTTCCAAGGTCTATTTCGACAACGCCACCGTCCCCGATTACATCGTTCCCAACGTTACCTACACAATAACCTTCATCATAGAGTCCCACGAGCGTTCAACTGAGAATTATCGCTATACAGTATACCTCAATGACACGGTCATAAATGATGGCAACGTGTCCCTTGCCCCGAACAAGGTTGCCCAGCTCTCCTTCACGTTCTCGGTGCAAGATGCTACCTACAGACGTGTGGTGCTGTGGGAGAGGAACACCACATACGACCTTAGTGGGGTATGGGCCATACTTGGAGAGCCCCTCGACAACGTCACGAACGTCAGTGTCACGTCTCCCGGTCACAGACTGCCCGCCTATTCTGGCCCCACCAACCTGAGCTTCCTCCTCAACACCACGAGAAACGTCACACTCGTGAGAACCATCACGGAGAAAGGCGATTCCGGCGTTAAAGTGACAGAGTACAGGCTGAAGATAACCGCACTAGGGGACGAGAAGTATAAGGTGACTGTACATGAATCTCAATTCACTTACGTACCTAATTCAGTCGTCATTAGGATCGTTGTCGAGACTTCAAGCGACAGATCCTACCAGATACTCAGGCGCATCCCCCTGGGGGTAAGGTGATGGATAGCATAGCGATGGGAATAATTCTCGTCCTGGCAGCGTCTATCATCGCCTCGCTACTGATTTTAGAGAAGAGGCTTGACCACAGGCTTGGCCTTTTTTCTACCCTGCTCTTTGGTAGTGTGGTTGTCTTCTATATCAGAACGGGGTTTGGTAGATACTTTACAACCATAGACGAGTCCTACTATGTATCCCTCCTCGGAGACCCTCATTGGTATCTTTCGTCGATAGTGTCGGGATACGTTACACCCTTTTCCCTCCACATCTTCAGGCCTTTCTTTGCCACCCCCGTCGATGAAGTGGTGTGGTACTCCATTGCAATGGTCCTTGTATATACTCTTGTTCTTTTCTTCTCATACCGAAGGCTGGGACTGTCCCCTAAACACTCAATGTCAGCAGTTTTCATTCTCTTCATGAGCCCACTTTACATTTGGTCCGTGATTCAGGTTCGCCCCCAACAGGTGGGCCTTTTAGTAGGCTTTCTCTTGGCTGTGTCCCTCCTCAGAGGGATTAGAAAGAAAGCTGAGATTCTCTTAGTACTTATCCTCTATCTCCTCTTAGTGTTTTCCCACGTTCTTTCCTTTATTGTGTACTCCGTTCTTCTAGTTTTGTACATCTCCGTAAGGGTGCTAGTCTTCGATGACAATACGGCCATTGTGACCTACCGCTTCTTCGCGTTCACCATAGCACTCTCGTGGGTGGCTTTCTTGGTCTTTCCGTACTCTGGCGCGATATTGAAGAACATGGTATGGCTCTTCAACAGTGTGACTGGGCTTAGTCTATCTGTGTTCAGCTTTTCCCTGCTCTCCGTGGTTTCACTGTTAGTTGGTCTACCCTTATGGTACCTTGTTCTCCTTCGGTTCCGTGGAAGATTACCCCTCCTCATGCAGTTGTTCCAGCGAACCTTAGCACGTTTTTCTGAGGGAATCGAAAAAAGGAGCCCGTTGCTCAGTATTGTCATGTTGGCCGGGCTTCTGGGCATCCTCTATGTTCAGTTCCACCTTGGCTCTAGCCTCTACAATTGGGTCTACCGCGGCTCTCTCTTGGTGCTCCTCCTGTTTCAAGCCGGCAACATAGCCTTTGCTATCTTCTACCTTAGGGGTATCCTTACTGCCCTTCGCCGCGCCAGTTTGGATACTTTTGAACTTTTGTCCCTTATGATGCTGCCCCTAGCGCTCTTGTTCCTAGTACTGTCCTTCTTTATGCCTCATGGAAACAGTATCTGGGGCTTCCACAACTGGTTAATCAGGGCGCTTCAGTACTTCGTGCCATTGGCTGCCCCCATTGTAGCAGGTGTAGTTAGATCCGAAGTTGATCTCGTTGGTAAGAGTTCCAGGTTGCTCGTCCCATTGCTGATAGGACTGCTCATAACTTTGAGCATCTTGAACACCGCGAGGGTTCCAGGAGTTTACAACTATGACGCAGTGTGGAGCGAGGAACTCGTGAGCCTGTGTCAAGAGAGAGGAACCTATGTTCCGAGGCTGGACGGCTCGGTTTATTCCCGCTTCGTCGAAGACAACCTCCTAAGAGCCTGTGGAGGAACCCTAGAGCTCAACCTAGAGCCAAACAACGACTTTTCAATGGTCTCTGACAGCTTTTACCGCTACTGGGATAAGGTGGGCTTTCTGAGCATCGACGGCTTTGCCAGGGCTTTCCTTCAGAAGGGAGAACCCCCAGTTCTTCTAGCTGGTGGAAGGGTCCAGTTTAACTCTTACATCACCGCCCTGTTTCCAGGCTCATCATTGATTTCACTTTCCCCAGATGGGAAGTGCCCAATCGAGAGTATCGTTCTGGGCAAGGGGGTTATCCTCATTGGTGGCCCGGCTGTGAATCCCTGCATCCGCGAGCTTGAGAAGATTGAAGCCTTTAAGGTTCATGTTACAGCCAACTCTCTTATAACTCCCCACTCAGTATACCACGTCCCTATCCCAAATCTTTGGTGGGATTCTAAAGAAGGCCTCTTTGTTATTCAGACTCTTGAGTATATGGGGCGATCCGTAGTAGCTATAGAAGGTACTAACGAGGACTCCACATTGGCGGGAGTTCACTACTTCCTGGAAGAGGTTCTTCCCTCACCTGAAAAATATGTGAATATTAGTTATGTCGTTGGGAGATGGGAAGAGACCGATGGCAAGGTTCTTGACGTTGTTCGGGGCTCGATGGAAGATTCGAATGGATTTAGTCCAGGAGACAAGATTGTAATTCTTGAAACGGGAAAATAACTAATTAGGCGCTAATTTTAAAACAAACGCTGACAAAAATAATGAAACGCTTGTTATCCCCTCGTAGTGGATACCCATATCCCCAGCCCGGGAAAGATTGGTGGGATATAAAAAATGGCCTCTTTGTCATTCAATCCATAGAACACAAAGGGGATCTTATAATCTTGATAGAAGGAACAAATGTTGACTCCACAATTGCGGGCATATATTATTTTGAGAATTTTGTGTCCAAGGCAGGAACG
>QMUE01000001.1 GCA_003663535.1 Thermococci archaeon | reverse complement strand
ATCCGGTATCTCAAGGAGCTTTTTAAGCCTGTTCTCTTTGATTATCCTCATGATGAGTTCATCATATTCTCTAGCTTCCGGTGCATAGCCGTAAGGCCCATCTTTGGCATGCGCATGCGCATGATCAGCACTCGCGATGAAAGCGGCCTTTTTGTCATATTCTTCAAGGACTTCCCCAACCACTTCCCCAAATTTGACAAGGCTCTCCCTTGAAACTTTTCTTGCAGGAGTTAAAAGCACTACCGGCCTCTTTTCCAGGAAGTGGAGGGGTATGAGCTCTCCCCAGGTTAGAGGAAATCGAGAGTACTCTCCACTCAGTGATGCAAAGTTTATATCAACCACAGGTAGGCCTTTAGCCTTTGCTCTTTGATATATCTCTCCGGCAAGCTCTTTCTCAGTTTTGTATTCTCCCGGAAGTTGCACTTCACCAAAGCCAAGCCACGAAATTAGATTTTCGGCCATTATAACCCCAAGGGCTTCACTCATGCGGACGTTGTGAGGACTTATGAGAACATACAAATCTGCCTTTGAGAATTCCCTACCAATTTCCTTAAGGCCTTCTGCAAGCTTTCTCGTCTCTTCATCTTCAGGTTTGAGAACGGGATTTCCATGGGGCATCATCGCGGCTCCGATCAACATCGCTTTCACCTCATGCATTCTTCAAGTTTTTCCAAAGTGCACTCCATAATTTTATCCACTTTCACGTGGCTAAGAGTTTTCAGCCCAGAACCCGTTAGAACGCTCACAACCTTTGCGTTCTCTTCGATTTTTTTCTTGAGAAGTTTTCTAAGGGCGGCGATTCCAGTTGCTGAAGCGGGTTGAACAAAAACTCCTTCTCTCCCAAGGAGCATTTGGGCATCAAGGATTTCCTCGTCACTTACGGTAATGCATAGTCCATTGAGCTCTTTTAGGAGCCTTAAAACGGCATTTCCACTTGGAGGGTAAGGGTTTTCTATGGCGTGGGCTATTGTGTGGGGATTCTCAAAGCGTTTTATTTTCTTTTTTCCCTCAATGAATGCCTTGCATATTGGTGAGCATCCTTCCGCTTGAACTGCCACGAAAGTTGGGAGTTTTTCAATAAGGCCACTCTCTTTAAGCTCCAGAAAACCCTTTACAATCCCTCTAAAAAGCCCTCCCGAGGAGGTTGGCACTAAAACATAATCCGGCGTTACCTCCTCCGCCATCTCAAAGCTTATGCTCTTGTAGCCCTCAATCCTGAAGGGATCATCCGAGTTTATAAAGTATATGCCCTTTCTCCGCCCGATTTCAAGGCTCCTGTAGTAGAGCTCTCCATAATCGCCTCGGACCTTAATGACCTTTGCCCCATAAACCTCCAAAGCCTTGAGTTTTTCCTCCGCTATTGTTGACGAAACAAGGATGTAGGTGTCAAATCCTGAGTAAGCTCCATAAGCGGCAACACTCGCCGCCATGTTCCCCGTTGAAACAGTTCCAATTTTTTTGAAGCCAAGCTGAAGGGCTCTATGAATGCCAAGGTAAGTTCCCCTATCTTTAAAGCTCCATGTGGGGTTGGTGGTTTCGTTTTTAAGGTAAAGTTTAACTCCAAGCTCTTTTGAAAGCCTTTTTGCCTTTATTAGTGCAGTATCTCCTTCTCCAAGACTCAGCTCTGGATTAAGCTCAAATGGGAAAAAGCCAGAAAACCTCTCCCAAACCCTTTTCCCTATCCCTGGAACGCTCTTGAAAAGTTCAAGCTCCAAAGGCTCGCCGCATTCACACCTCTGGTAGGGTTTTCTCAAGGAGTACTCCCTTCCACATGCGGTACACTTTAGCATAGATCAACCCCCAGCATGCAAAGTTAACTCATTTTTCGCGGTTTTTCCTAGAATTTCTCTAATTATCTTTGCAGCGGCGAAGGCAGTTATGCCTTTATAATCATAACTTGGGTTGAGTTCAACAACATCAAAGGCAACTACTTCCGTTTTTAGGCTTTTTATAACCTCAACGAGCTCCCTTGTGGTTAATCCCCCGGGTTCAGGGTTACCAACTCCAGGAGCAAAAGCTGGATCGAGAACGTCCATATCGAAGGAAAAATAAGCCCTCTCAAAAGGCACATCTACTTTTTGACAATGATATATCTCAGAGGCCGAAATTATTTTTATCCCGTGCTCTTCTGCAAATTCGATTTGCTCTTTGGTGGGAGCTCTAATCCCTATTTGAACTACGTTTCTTCCTTTCACAAAACCCTCTTCCACAAGCCTTCTCACAGTACATGCGTGGGAGTATTTGTCTCCCTCGTACTCAGGATAAAGGTCCGGATGAGCATCGAAGTATATGAGTCCGAATTCCTCCTGAGACACCTTTTTCAAAGCGCGGAAGGTTGCATAGGTTATGGAATGATCGCCTCCAAGGAAAATAAAGAGTTCTCCGGTGTAATGGCTTTTAATGAGTTCATAAACCTTTTCTACGAGTTCTCCAAAGCTCTCTGCTTTTACATCTCCCAGATCCTTGTAGCGCCAGTGCTCAGTAAGATTTACAAGACTCTCGTTGAAGCCGTTGTAAAGCTTCTCTGATGTAGCCTCTCTTATTGCTCTTGGGCCCCTAGCACAGCCTCGTCTATAAGAAGATGAGTTGTCCCAAGGAATTCCGAGGATGTAAAGGTTTGGCTTTTCAGAGGGGGGAATTCCAAAAAGCATTTACCACACCTTCGTCCCTATGGGCACTTCATCTGGAACAGGTAACAGGTAGACCTTACCGTTCTCACTTTCTGCAACTATGAGCATTCCTTGGCTTTCCACGCCAGATAGCTTCTTGGGCTTTAGATTTAGGACGAAAACGAACTTTTTCCCTTCAAGATCTTCTGGAGAATATTGATCTGCCAAGCCAGTTATTATCGTCCTTTGTTCCTTTCCAAAGTCCACTTCGAGTTTTATGAGCTTTTTGGTCCTTTTCAGCTTTTCGGCCTTCCTTACTAATCCAACCCTAAGCTCAAACTTCCAGAATTCATTAACATCATAGAGTTCCATACCTAACACCAGAGATTATCTAGGAAGGAAAATATTTAGAGTTTTCCCCTTAACTCAATACACTTCTATGCTCTCTCCTTCATAATAGGCCTAAGTAACTGCCTTCGAAAGCTCATTATCGAAATATCCTGAAAGAGATCCTACTTCTTAACTATGAAAGAGTCAAAAGTCAAGATATTATCTCCGACACTCTGAGCTAAAAGCTCTCCATTTTTATCAAAAACCCATGCACCGCCGAAGCTGTCCCAATGGGCGTAGGAGTTCACTATAAATGTTTTAACCCCCAATAGTTTAACCCTTCCACTCATGCACTTAATTTCTTCTTCTAAATTAAAACCACCCCATGGAGAACGATCCATTGGTATAAAAGTGTAGTCGGGCCTTTTGAGCTTAATCCACTTGGCTATTCTCTTATTGTAAAGGTCGCCGCAAATAATTATCGCAAGCTTTCCGAACTCCGTCTTCGCGGTCCTTACGGTATTGCCCGTGCAGAACTTCATAGGTTCTTGAAACTTGCGGTGCTTTAAAATAACTTCCCCTTCTCGATTAATGAGCAGAGCAGAGTTGTAAATACAGTTTTTGTAGGGTTCAAGGAGACCGAAGATCACATAAACCGAGTTCTCCTTTGCAAGTTTGCTGACTCTATTGACGATTTCATCATAAAGCTTTACTCCGCTGAAGTCCCACTTATCAAAGCCCGTGAGGCAGTACTCGGGAAACACCAGGATGTCGGGACTGTGCTCCAATGCCTCTTCAAATCTCTGTTCAAACTCCTTCCAGTTTGCTTCAAAGTCACTAACCTTAGCTCTCATTGGAATTAAAGCAGCTTTCATTTCATCCACCTCCATAAATACAGCGGGAGAAGCACAGCGACGGAAACCAAAAACGCGATTGTTGTGGGAGTTTTTACACCTGCAGGAGCATAAATCATGAATGTGAACATTTCCAGAAGGTAAACTGGAGGGCCGAGCTTTAAAAGCTCCTCCTCAACTTCACCCTTTGAAAGACGCTCGTAGAGATAGAAAAACGTCAAGGACACAATAAACCAACCCAGATAGTTTGTCCAAGGAATTCCAAACCAATTTATAGCTGTTGTCGTCTCCCAGACCCAAGCCCTCCATGAAGTCATGATCGGATCGATTGAGAGATCGAGAATGACCATCAAGAGTGATGCAAAAGTTATTCTGGCTCTTCTGTACTTAAAGAAGTAGCGCGCTGTGAGATAGGACACAAAACCAAAGATTGCCCATGCGAGGGGAACAAATAGGGCGACACCAAAAAATTGGGGCTTCAGATTTTCGTAGTAATAGCAGCCAAAGGGCGTGCACATGCGGGTACCGATTATTTCGGCTAAGAAGCCTACAAGGACGGAGATTGCGAAAAACCTTGGAAAGTCTCTCCAGAGCCTTCGAGAGAGAACAATCATTGCAAGGAGATAAAAGAGGTTGTAAATCGGTGAGCGCTTAAAAAGGTTGGCGAGCAGGATTAGGGCTGAGATTGTGTAGAGATCACGCTTCATATCTTGCGTCATATCTTTAATTAAGCGGGATTGGGATATAAGTGTGGCGGTTTTGTTGCCAACCACTTTAAAGATACTCTACCCATTGTGTTCTCCAGCATTTCAGCGGCTCACACAATGTTGATACTCGTGAGGACATAGGGAAATGCGGTGGAGAAGCCCTCCTCAAACCATACGTGGGTGAGTTCATTGCCAGTAGCCTCGATGTTCCCCAGCATCCCTTCCACCGTGCCCTCAAAGGTAAAGCTTGTGTGGCCGGTGATTTCTCCGTTTTTGACGACGAGCGCTGGAGTTGCGACGAGTGAGAAACGGCCGCTCTGGGGGTCGAGCGTGTTGAGACCCCTAATTCCCAGTATAACATAACCGTTGCCCAGCTCGCTCAGGAGTTCATCGAAGGAAAGGGTGCCCGGTGCGAGGACAAGGTTATGTGGAGCGTCAATAACGACATCTTCAATCCTGAGTCCGTTTCCCGTACTTCTCTTCCCCGCTTTAAAAGCCCAGTAGCTGTCCCATAGAAAGCCTCTAAGAATTCCCTTATCCACGAGAACATTTCTTTTAACAGGAACCCCTTCGTCATCTGCCTCAACATATCTTAACGAACCTTCCATTGAAGGCCAGTCGAGGAGAGTGAATCCTTCAGAGGCAATCCTCTTGCCGAGCTCATTTCTCAGCCGGCTGATGTTTCTCACAACCGAACTGCCACGGAGATGCGTAAGAAGTCCCGCAAGGGTCAAGAGTGAAGCATGATACGGTGCCAGTATTACCCTCTGTGCCCCACTGGATGGTTTAGCTCCCTCTTTAGCACTTTTAAAGATCTCAAAAGCCCTCTCAAATATATCTTCAAGCCCCTGTCTCCCGGCACTCCCACCTACGAGAGGCAGAGAAAGGCCTTCTTTCACCAATGTGAACTCAAAGGCGGAGAAGGAGTATTTGCCCTCAACATCCGCACCCTTCGAACTTTCCACGGAGAATGTTTTTGTTGTGAGGATGACCTTTCCTTCTCCGACTGAAATCCCTTTATCCTCTGCCTTCGCAATGAGCGTTGAGAGCTCCTCGGCGATATCCTCAATATCCACCTCAAACGTTCTGTCCCACCTTTTCCTGCAGCCATTGGGAAGGGTGTAATCTTCCCTCCTTGAGAACTTCAAAAGGCGTCCTGCAAGAATTTTAGCTTTTTCAACGTTATCTCCTTCAACAAGAGCCTTTCCAAGCCTTCCATCCCTGATTAATCTAACCGCGGTGAATTCTCTTATTCTTCCCGCTAGAGTTATTCGACTGTTTTCAACTGAGAGCCTCTCGGATTCCTCCTTCAGCCTGTAAACCTCAAGCTCCATTCACACCACCCTTATACCCCTCTCAAAGAGCACATGAGGGCCGCCCATGCTAACCGTAACCACCTGCCCCTTACCACAATAAGAGTTTTCAAATTCCAGCTCTCTCCCGAGTCCTCTGATGTTCCTTAAAGCCTCAAGGGCCACTCCGCTTGCAGTTGCGTTGAATATTGGCTCCTTTATCTCGCCGTTCTCTATCAGATAGCCTTCCAAAACAGCCACCGTAAAGGAGGAATCAAACCCTGTCTGTCCCGGCCCGGGTCTCATGAGGTAATATCCCCTTTTCACCTCACTCACCAGTTCATCCAAACTCCAGTCGGCAGGCTCGAAGTAGGTGTTGCGCATTCTGATGATGGGTTCGTGTGCATAACTTTGAGCTCTTGCATGTCCATTGGGCTCCAGCCCGAACTCGAACGCTTTTGCCCTGTTCACAAGGAGTTCACGCAGGATACCATCTTTAACGGGCTCCACCTTTCTGACCGGGACGCCTTCGTCATCATAAACGTCGTTGCCATGCCCGTTTTTGACGTTCCCATCGCTCAGGTGAACAAACTCCGGTGCTATTCTCTCTCCAATCTTTCCGCTAAGAGGGGTGTTTGGAAACAAATCTGCCTCCACGAGGTGACCCAGGGCTTCATGGGCAACAAACCCCGCAAAATATGGGGAAACCAGGACAGGAACATCGTGAAGCTTTGGTTTTTTCCCATGGAGAAAGGCATTTACCTGACCTTTTAGACTGGTGGTAAGTTTGGATTCAAATTCGTCCATTGCCTCAAAGCCCCGCTCAACGCTTCCGTGAATCTCAAAGAGGTTTGCATCTCTCCCATCGGTGGAGACAATTACACTTGCCTCCATCCGAATTCCAGCAAGTTCCCACTCTATTTTTGTCCCTTCACTAGTTATGAGGGTCTTTTTACCCTCAAAATCCCTGTAAGCTATAGTTCTTGACCTAACGCCCTCGAATGGCAGTTTTTTCAGGATATGCTGGAGAAATTCCATCTTTTCTTCCAGCGGCACATCGGAAGGTTTGAACTTCATTGGGCTTTTTACAACATCGTTAACCGGCCTGATCCCCGCAAGTTTTACATTGCCTTTATTTATCCGTGCCATTTTTACAGCCATCTTGACAGCTTTTTGGAGATCAGGCTCTGAATTCGCCGAGAAGAAGCCCCAAGCACCGTTTAGAAGAACCCTAACGCCAAAACCACCTGTCTCTCTTGTGGAGATATGCAGTTCATCGTTCCTCATTATAATCTCAAGCCGTTCAATGTTCTCGGCCCGAATCTCCGCATAGTCTGCTCCAAGCTCAAGCGCCATCCTCACAGCTTTCTCCGGCTCCAACAGTATCACCTTAATTTATACATCACAGATAATCTTTTAAAACTCTTTTGCGTTGTAACTCTAAGGGATAGGATGAAAGCTTTGGGAATAGCATTCAGTGCAAGGAAAAATGGAAACTGTGCAAAACTTTTGCGATATTGCCTTAATAACCTTAAAAAGCGAGAGTTTGATACCGAATTGTTAGAAGCTTATGACTTTCAGCTCACGCCATGCAGCCACTGCAACTATGAATGCTTCTCAGAAGAGTGTCCAATCAAAGACGATATTCCTTTATTCTACGAAAAGGCCATGAAAGCCGATGTTCTAATCTTTGCAGTGCCAACTTATGGAGGACATGCATCGGGCCTTTACAGGACTTTCTGCGAAAGGGGCCAAGCAGTGTTTAAGAGCTACGATGAGTGGAACAACTTTGCAAGAAAGCTAAACTTCATCGTCGTAGGAAATCTCTCCTCTGGGGGAGATATGGCGCTCCACGAGGTGCTCTATGGAACTACAGCATCAGAGTACTGGCCCGAAGCAATCTTGGTATCTTCAAATGAATATATGAAAAGCTCAGTTAAGGGAGATCTAATTGAGGAAGACGAAATCGGAGCCCAGATAAGCAGATTTGTGGAGAGAATAATCCAAAAGATGGGGTGAGATGGGTTGTTTAAAAACCTTGGATACACCGATGCGCCCTTCTATGAAAAGACCCAAGATAAATATGATATAGAAAGCAAAAGAGGTAGAGAAAGATTTGTGGAGTTAAGGGAGATTCTATCAAGACATTTACCTATTAAAAATGGCAGAGCTTTGGACATCGGTTGCAATGCTGGACTAAGCAGTTTTGTTTTAGAAGAGCTGGGTTTTGACGTTGTGGGCATAGACATTCAGGAAAAAGCCATAGAGCGGGCTAAAGAGTTAGCCAAAAAGCGAAGTTCAAAGGCAGAATTCTATGTTATGAACGCTAAAAATCTGGATTTCAAAGAAAACGCTTTTGATCTTGTTGCTCTGCTTGGCTATCCTTTAGCTCACTTCAGCATCTGGGATTTTGATAAGATTTTGCAGGAGGTTAAGCGAGTTCTGAAGCCTCAAGGCTGGATTGTGATTCAAGAAAGCGACTTCCTCTGGACGCTCATAAGGGGTTTCAACCAGCCGGGGCTTGAAGCTGAAGGGTTGGTAAGGATAAACATAGACGTGAATGTTTACGAGGGATACCTTGAGAGATTGCTCATCGATTTTGAGAAAGGGATCTTTTCAAGGGACAAATTTTACATCTGGTCGCCGTGGATTCTGCGTTATGTTCTTGAAAAGAACGGATTTGAGGTTGAGTTTAAGGATAAGGACTTGATCGTTGGAAATCTAAAGAGTAAATCTCCAGAGACCTAACTTGCATAGTGAGAAGTTGTCCAGAATAATTAGAATACTGTCAGTGTTTATTTTTGATAGCTCTTCAAAGTTTTTAATTTTGTGTATTTTAAAATTGGAGTATGGAGGAAAAAAGCTTCTGCATATCAGCCAGATACTTCCAATCCAAGTTATTATTTTGGACAATGTTGAAATTAAGATTTGGTCTCTAACTCAAGAAGGTGTGGCATAAATAAGAACAACAGTAAATGTTAATCCTAAAGTTTTAGCCATATTGCATTATTAAGAGATACAGATTCTTTTTCGTAATTTTTAAATATTCCTTGGAGTTTATTTTTTGAATGATGTGACCAGAACAGCAAGCTTAATAACGAGATGAGGTGAAACATTATGAAGAATAACTCTAGGCTCGCTTCCCTTTTAGTCTTAATCTCTATTTTTCTATTATCTGAAACGTTAGCTTTAACAAGTCCTCTGTGGAATTTAAACTTCCAGGCAAAAAGTATTGACGTTTCCAATAATTTTGTATTAGTAACTTCTAATGATACCCTCTACCTATTTGACAACTTTGGAAACTTAATATTGAAGAGAGGCATTCCATTATGGGCTGGAGTTATTGATGGGAATCTTGTGACAATTGAAGATACAAACTCCACTGAGATTATTAATGGTATTCGATTGAGGATTCTTCGCGTTGTTTGGATAAATCTGGAAGAGTTCTCCTCGAAAAACTACACAATTAAAGTGAAGAATTTTGCATGGTGGCTAGTCACTAAAGGAAAAGATCGCATGGCGGTTGTTGACCTTGAACCTATGGGTTATTCAAAACTCTATCTCCTTGGGAGAGATGGAGTACTCTTATCAACTAATCTCTCAGTATATCCTAGTGAGGTGCTAATACAGGACGACTCAACCTACGTTAAAGGTGTTAGCAATATTCAAAAGTTTGCGGATGGGCAAGGAACCATATTGAATTTTCCACTATGCAACTATCCGAAGAGTTTTGATGTTCATGGGGATTTTCTTGCAGCCCTGCTGATGAATGGCTCCTTACTTCTAATGGAAAATACAGAAGTGCTATGGAGGAGGGACATTGAATTTAAGAACGGAAAATTACACGAGTGCCTATATGATACACACCTCTCCCCAGCATATGGAAAAGTAAAGTTTCTTGGAAAGAACGTACTTGTTGGAGTTGATAATAGAATGGAAGTTTACTCCATAAACGGCACACTCCTCTGGAGGCTTGAGCTTGAGGGAAACATTACGTCCCTTGAGGCATCAGACTCGCTAGCTATTGCCATAACTCCTAGCAAGGTGTACTTCATTTCAAAAGATGGAATTCTGGGGGGTTATGCCACTAACGCCAGCCATGTTGCAGTTTCTGGGCTAAATGCTGTAGTTGCAGACTCTCAGGGAGTTCATTTCTTCACGTTTAAACCATTCATAACTGCAACTTTCATCGATGAGAGCATAGCAAGGGAAGTGTTCTCCAATGAAACACCTAATCTCCAGATTGTTCTTGGAAAAGCTGCAGCTAAGTTTGTTAATGCGAGCTTTACAAGAGATACCATGGAATTTAACGGGATTATTTATAAAAGCACTTGGAAGAAAGAAGATTACTGCCTAATTCAGCCCGAAAATGGAAGAGTGTCCATAGTAGGAACGCATAGATACGGAACCAGGGCTTGTCTGCTTTACTATAAGGAAAGAAAGCCCAGAAAACTTACACTGCTCAGATGGAGAGATTTAAACAGAAACAGTATAGTCGAGATAGAAGAGCTCACAGTTTTGTCATAAGAACTTCCTATGGTGGCACCAATGCTGTGGAAAATCAAAGATGAAGCCCACTTTAACTTATCACCAACGGACGGGGTCATGTACTATTGGCTCTTTGATGTTAATGAAGTACCCCTTCAATTTTCTACTCAAAAGGCTTAGATTAAAAACACCTCATGATACCGCTCAACGGGAGACATGAGACTGATAACAACAGACAACAGTTTATAAAGGCTTGCTGGATATAATTATGCAAGAGTTTATAAAGGCTTGCGAACTATTAACTAACAAAGGTGGGAGAGATGCCGGACATCGTTGAATACAATTCATGGTGGGTTCACGAGGAAGACCCTGAAATAGAAGAATGGGAAGAGCTGGAGCACAAATACATCCCAAAATGGATCAAAGAGCTGTCCCTCACTCCGTTCTCCGTGAACTTTGTAATCGGGCCGAGAAGGGTCGGAAAAACTCTTGGTGTGAAGCTTCTAATAGAGAGGCTTCTACGTGAGAGGTTGAAAGAAGGGAGCAACCCCTACGAAGTTTTTTACTACGACTGCACGATTTTAGACATCTACCATGATCTCAGAGAGGTTCTTGAAGAGTACCTCCGCCTTAGAGAGACCAAGAATATAAAAAGCTCGCTGATTTTTCTCGACGAGGTAACGTCTGTTAGGAGCTGGTGGAAGGCAATAATAGATCTGATAAACAGGAGAAAGTTCAAAAATGATGTGATCACAATAATGGGTTCTGTCTCTGTGAACCTAGATAGGGCCACCTCAAACTTTGTCGGCAGAATGGGGAGTGGGAAGGTAATTGAAGTAATGCCCCTTGGTTTTAGAGAATACTACGCCTTGCTAAACAAAACTGAAGATTACTTCAGTGAACTGGGCGAGGAAACTTTCCGACGCTACCTGATAACAGGAGGATACGTTGCATACCTCAACAGGAAGATAAGAAAAGCTGACATCATTGGTGCCATCAAAGCAGATTTGAGGAGTCTCGAAAAGGAGAAGAACCCGGAGATAGCAAGGGAAATCCTCGGGACAATTATAAGTAGGGCTCCAAGTCCACTCTCCTACAGAGAAATTGGAGAAGAGGTTGGTATAAACAGAGAAACAGCAAGGGATTACATTGAAGTTCTCTCAGAGCTCAGAACCGTTTTGAAGATACCCTTTTCAGAGCGAGGAAGAAAAGAGGTTCCAAAGAAAAATAGAAAATTCGCAATCAGAGACCCTCTTATGGCCCGTGCATTTGCAGAGTGGGCCCATGTTAAACTGGAAGACTCTGTTCTCTATGAGTGGGCTGTCCAAGAGCATCTTTACAGGAAGTTCAGGAGGGTGTACTATTTCAGAAGCGATAGATACGAAATAGATGCCGTAGTGCCCGATATGAGGGTCGAGGTAAAATCTGGGTCATCAGGGAGGCGGTACCCAAAAGATGTGGTAGTTCTGAAGGGAAGCGACGTGCCGAGATTTCTCCACGGAATAGATTACAGGAGTGTTCTGGATTATCCCTTCCTCTGATGTCAAAAATCTCCGGAACAAGATTGACCGCAGCGAAAAAATTACCAGAAGTATCACAGCTGAGTTTAACATCTTCACTAATCTTGGATGCTCAAGCGATTATTGCTGGCGCCGTTATTGCGCCGGGATATCGAGAAGAAGGGGAAACTGTAAATGACTAAAAAACTCAAATGCTGGTTGATTATTTGGCAAAGAGGATTGTGGAGGTCGTAACCCTTATGCACTAAAGGGACACCCACTTAATGTACTTCCCTCCATCTTCGCTTTCCTCTGGCTCTGCAAAGTAGCCCTTCCTAATTAAAACGTTGTTTACCCACCCAAAAATCCAGTGCCAGGCTTCAATGAAGAGTTCTTCAAAAGTGCACCACTGACTTGCTTTTAATTTGCCTAAATCTTCTTTTAGCATTTCCCATTTTTCTTCAGTTACGAGTTTTTCCACGTCCCTTACAACTCTGTCAGCAACTTGCCATGCTATCTCCATGTCATGTTTATCGAAGAATGGAACTCCAACATATTCATATCTTTCTAAAATTCCCCTTGTTTTTCCACTTTTGTGGAGTTCTTCAAGCGCTTTGCCCAAAATCTCTGCCTCTTCTTCTGTTACCCTTCCAGACCAGACTAAATCAGGAAACACATTTCTTGAACCTGTGTGATTGCCAAAGGAGTAGAACATATAATTTCCAAACTTTGCCGAGTGACAACCCCAGTAGAAGTTCTTTGCAATCTCTTCCCACTTATCCCTAATTTCGCGAGCATAAGGAATGAACTTCCTACTTTCGCCCCACTCACTTTCCAGCATGGTTAGGAACTTCAAATCTAAGGCATAGCAACCAACAACAGCAAAACGGAGGTATTCCAGCTTTGAGTATCTCAAACAGTTTAATCTTTTCAGGTCATCATCTATCCATTTGAAGTTTTTAATTAAATATTCCGCTAAGGCTTCTCCATATTTAACTCCGATCTCTCTAAGTTTCAAAACGTCTTCCCATGGTGTAAAGCAGAAGTTGAGCTTAATCTGTCCACTTTCTTCTTTTAAGACGCCCTTCTGGAGGAGGTAGTCTAGGGATTTCTTATCTACCAATCGCAGAGCGTTTTCTATGCTTATGGGCGACTCAGAAAGCTTGAGTATTAGCTCTTCAGCTTTGTATGCATGCTCCCAGTACTCTCTTTCCCCATTTCCACATACATAGACCATCAGTTTGCCCATAGATGTCACCAAGGATTTAATGCTGAGTAAAATACTTAAATACTTTTGTCCGTTAAAATTCTATGGGTGGTGATATGTCATGCCCGACATTGTTGAGGAACTCCAAAAATTATTAAATGATGTCTCTCTTTACATGCCTTTGCTCAATCCAAATACTGAGATGGTAAGAGCTTGTATAGAATTAACCGATAGTGGAGAAACAGCGACTGTGATATTCAATGATAACCCCAAAGTTGTTAAGGGTTGTGTAAATCCCGATTTTAAAATCCTTATGAGCAGAGAGACTTTTAGAAAAATTATTGAAGGTACTGCCGATGCCTATGCTCTTGCCGGCAGGTCTAGAGCAGATGAAACCCGTCCAATAGAGTTTGAGATATGTAATAAAGAGAAAGAGGAAGAGCTTTGGGAAGTTATTAAAGCTATGTTAACTTTCTTCTTCCTGCCGAGCAGAATTAAGATTCGGAAACTCACACCTGCTCTTGCTGGAGAGGCTCATGGTGCCAATCCAATTCCATTAGTTTACTGGAATGGACTTAGAAGCGCATGGTATTATATACAGGAGGGTAAAATTCTCAATGGAGAAGGAGAAAAAGACCCTTGGCCACAACTCTTTATAATACTTAAGGGCAAAGGGAAGGCAATAATCGGAATAAAAGAGATTGATATTGAACCAGGTGTTGCAATCTATGTTCCACCAAATTCCATCCATCAGATAATGGCTGAAAATGATATTGAGCTTATATGGATTGCATGGAAAGCAAAATAATGTCAACACTACTAGCAGTTGCAAAAAATTTTTAAATTTTAGATTAACTAGAACTAGAAAGGTGGAAACATGTTCAAACATCTGGGTGAAACTTTTGAGCCGTTTTACAGGGAGTTCGCCGAGATGTATGGTCCAAACACTGAAGTTGGAAAGAGAAGGATAGAGCAAATAAAAGGAGTTTTACAAAAGTATTCTCCAGTAAAAAGTGGGAGAGTATTGGATATCGGCTGTAATGCTGGAGTCTCGACTTTTGCTCTAGAGGAGCTTGGTTTTGAAGTTATGGGCATTGATATAGACGGGAAGGCAATTGAGAAAGCAAGGGAGAACGCAAAACTGAGAAATTCGAAGGCACAATTCTACGTTATGGATGCCAAAAGACTAGAGTTTGATGATGAAAGCTTTGACCTCGTTGTTACGTTAGGGTATAATTCGCCACACTTCAGCATCTACGACTTTGATGAAATAGTAAGAGAAGCTTACAGGGTTTTAAAGCCCGACGGTGCAATAATATTGGATTACTCAGATTTTGAAATTTATAGGTAAAGAGGGAAGAGGGTGAAGATCATGGGTATTAAGAAAAAATTTATAGGTGTGGGATTGGTTTTTGTCCTTTTATTAAGCATAGGTATATATGTAATGAGTACAAAGAATAACAAAGAAGCGAAAGAAGTGCTAGAATCCGCGCTAAAAGTGGAAACTCCAACAATTCCAAGCCTCGTTGCCATAGATAACCCACTTCTTGAGAATGCTATTAATCGTGCAGAATATTTAATTTCCCAAGCCCAATCAATCCAGTCAAATGACAAAGAAATTCAGAGATTTTTACAAAGTGCTCTCAGAAAGCTTAATATCTCTAAATCTGAAAAGGACTCATGGAAAGCATTAACAAATGCTAGAGAAGCATCAGTAGAAGCAGTGACAGTCATAGCATATGCTCAAGCCAAGGAAGGAAAATTAAGTGAAGAAGATGTTCTTAACGAAGTTCCAACGTGGATGAACAAGCTACAGATTCTAAAAACCAGATTAAGGTATAATGGAAAGAATTTGGAATATTCCCTAATTATTACAGCAGAAGTTGAAAGAAGTCTTGACTCTGCTGAGAATTGGCTAAATCAAGCTCAAGAAATATTAAACTCGAACAACAGACCAAAAGAGCTTAGAATTGCTTATGCAATGGGTACATTAGAAGCAGTCCGTGGAAACCTAGAAGATGCAGAATTCTTGCTAAATTCACTTCAAAAAGATGGAACTGATCAAGAAGGGATTATTACAGGAATATATACGAGATTCAATAAAGAGGTGACGTTGAAACTTGATAACAGGGATTATCCAAAAGGATCTTTTGCAAATCTAACTTTGCATGAGGCAAAAGGATTTATTAAAAGAGCAGAGTCAAGATTTAACAATGGATCTAAAGCATCAGCAACTATAGACGTTGTGCATGCATTTGTTCTAGCAGAAAGCTTGGATACCCTTTCAAGGGTTCCGGATCCGTGGTATACCAACGCTACAATAACTGCTAATGATATTTATCAGGCTAAGAAACAAGCAGTTCAAGCACTGAATGAGGCTATCAAAAGTGCAAATGATAATGTATTGTCTTTGTACCTTTTAAGATTCGTTGATTCAGAGATAAAGACGGCGGATTCCTTGGTAAAAAGGAGCATAGATCCTGGAAGATTTGAAAATACTGAATCACTAAGATTAGCTTATGCATTGTACCTCCGTGCTGCAAGTTATGCAAAAAATGTCGGTAAAGCCATAGAGTTGTTACAAGGTTAGTCCTGTTTCTTTTCCTCTCTCCTCCAAAAACTCCTTCAGCATCTTCGCCTTTTCAACCCTTTCAAGCTTGAGATAAGCTTGATACTCATACTCTAGTGACAAAACGGGAATTTCCATCCCTTCAATTTGCACAAAGCGTTTGTATTTATCTATATCCACCGGGGGCTCCCACTCCCCACTGACTTCCTTTTGAATGTCCCCCATTATTTCAACTTTGATTCCGTCAATCATCAGCGCTCCAAAGTGCGAGCGGATTCTCTCGCTCTTCCTGAACTTTACGGGTTTCACCACAAACTCAGAAAAGAGACGCTCGATTTCGTAAGCTCCTTCTTTATCAGTTTGGATGTCAATATCATGGGGTTCAACGAGAACTTCTTGGAGTGCAAAGCCAAGGCTCCCGGTAACGACCCAGTTCACATTGCTATCCTTTAACCTCCCATACAGCTTATAGAGAACTTTGAGGTGGGTTTGAGGGATCATGTCGGCACCTCAAAGAGTTTATAGCCTAGGTTCATAAAAACTTTAAGGATTCTCCCGGAGTTTTATCTTGAGGACTTTCTGTTTAAGTTTCACCCATTTTAGAAACAAAACTCCAAGACTTACTCTTTTTGATTCATGTTTTACAATGGTGAGTAAGCTTAAATAAATTGAGAACATATGGTTCTGTGAGAACATAGAGTCTACGACACTAAATCGGGAGGCAGATTCATGAAATTTACTCATTTCTTTCTAATTTTAAGTTTAATCTTGATAGTGATAGCTGGAAGCTTGCTCATTAGCGAAAGGCACCAGAAGACATCTTTGGAAGCTGATAATGAGAAATACAATAACTCTCAAAGTGAATCAACACCTTTAGAAATTAATGGAGAGAATGAAAATGCTTCTAGAGTTGAACCCGAGTGCCTGCATCCAGAATATGGGGAGATAAACATACGCTCTATTAAGTTGGGTGAAAAGAAGGTCATCGCTCATGAGGGAGACAAAGTTGTGGTTAGAGGCAACATTACCGGAAAGGAATATCACGTAGGAGAATCTGGTGGGTCTAAAAACACATGCCATTATGATGGTTGCGTAGTGCTGAAGGCATACCTCGGCCCGGAAATCTCAAAGTCCGCGTGGAGCTATATGGCTGGAAAACTCTCGAAGGTTGAAGGACTGACAGTCAAAATCATCCCTTCGAGTTTCTGTTTAAAGCCCAACGAAACCTTGGAGTTTCAGATTGAGGTAACACCTCAAAAGGAGGGAAGTTATTACCTCTACATAGTTGCCTTTGGAGAGAAGGGCTGGAAGAGCTGGGATGTGATTGAACTTGAGGTAAGGTAAAGTTGACAATATCAGTATAACAAAGTTAGCTCAAAAATGCTCTGTTTAAACCCAATAGTCTACGCAGAAAAATTATAAATGTCAAGGATCTATAGAACTTTCGGTGATACCATGGAACCGCTCATCCGTGAGGCAAGACCGAAGGATAAGCCCTTCATTGAGGAAATAGCGAAGTTAACCTGGGAAGGCGAGGACTATTTAGCGAGAGTTTTTGATAGCTGGGTGAAAGATGGAAACTTCTATGTTATCGAGCTTGAAGGAAAAGCCATCGGAACGGCAAAGCTTACAATTTTGCCTGATAAAGTCGGCTGGCTTGAAGGCCTTAGAGTTCACCCCAATTACCAAAAACGGGGTTTTGGAAGGTTAATCCAAAACTTTATGCTTCATAAGGGAAAAGAGCTAGCGGAAAAAGGTATTATTAATACATTAGAGTTCTCAACCTACTTCCTCAACAAGGAGAGCATTGCAATGGCAAAGAAAGATGGATTTAAGGTCGTGGAGCGGTTTTATTACGTTCAAAGAGCGCTTGAGGAAGAAAAAGAACCAAACGTTTCAAAAATTTCCTCTTTAGATGAACTAGGCTATGAAGGTCACATCCCCTACGGTTGGAAGTTTCTGCACAAATGTGAGGAGAGTATCGGATGGCTAAACCAAAAGGCACAGATAAGAGAATTTAAAGGATTCAAGTTCCTTTATCCAAAAGTGAACACTGAGCCGGCATTCACACCTTTTAAAGTCTCAAGGGAGAGCATAGAGATCCTTTTACCTGCGATGAGCTTTGAGGCAAAGAAACTCGGCTACGACAGCATTGATATGATGCTCCCTGAAGATAAGCAAGATTTGATTGAACCCCTAAAAGAGCTTGGATTTAAGAACTGGACTGACTTTAAGGAGCCTGATGTCTTGGTGTTTAGGAAAGAACTGTAGTGACTTCGTCCTGCTGAATCCAAAGGTGCTTGTGGACGGAGAGCCCATAATGGAGGATGGTCGCATTATCACCGAGTAGTTTTCTTCATCTCAGTGATCCACACATACCTGTTTACCTGCTCAAACGTAAGCTCAAGCCCCAGTCTCTCGCATATCTCCCTCAAATGCTCTACTGTCGCGAAGTACTCATCCTCAATCTCCTCAGTTATACCGTCCTCCTCACCGATGCGTCTCTTTTCCTTTTCGGACTCAAACATGACATCCCCAATGACGATTTTCCCATCATACTTTAGAACCCGGAGCATCTCCTTTATTGCTTTCTCCTTTTCTCCGTCGGGCACGTGGTGAAACGCGTAGGTCGTTATTACAGTATCGGCGGTTTCAGCTGGCAGAAGGATGTCCAAGAAGTGGCCGTTTACAGGTTCGAAGCCCCATTTCTCCTTGAAAACTTTCCTCATTTCTCCTGAGGGCTCAACACCAATGTACTGCTCACATTTAATGAATCTCAAAATATTTCCCGTGCCGCAGCCGATATCAACCACGACCCCTTTTGCTTTCTCCGCGACGAGTTTAAGAACCTTTTTATAATCCCTGTGTATCCAGTCTTCCCTACTCACATCCTTGTCGTAGGTTTCAGCCCATCTGTCAAAGTCCCACTTCATAGTATGAGGGTACGTTCATAAATTTTTAAAACCTTCTTTTCCATGACAATTCATGAAGCAGAGACTTTACGTCCTCTTACTGCTTACCACAATGCTCAGAATTATCGGGGATGCAGTTGAGAGCATAGCTCTGCCGTGGCACCTCCTCAATGAGACCACCTCACTCCTCAGCGTGGCGGGCTATTCTTTAGCCTCCATGCTCCCCTGGGTTATAGCACCACCTTTAATGGGCCGCTTTCTTGATAGGACCGAGAAAAAAGTTAGGCTCGCTTTTATCGCATTGTTCATTCAGTCCTTCTTTGCCCTGACAATAATAAAATTTGCTTCAAATATTTGGGCATTTTACGTTTTAATTTCACTGATCTCGGCTCTTGATGTTCTTCATAGATACTTCGGGTTTACGCTCATAGCTTCCATGACCCTTGAGGATTCTGACCTTCAAAAGCTCAACGCAAAAGTACAAACCGTCGGAGAGGTAACTTCTCTTCTTGTGTTTCCCCTCATGGGTTATCTCGCTTACCTCTTTGGAGTTAGGCTTATGCTTTTGGATGCCGTTTTCCTCTTAATTGGGGCCTTGCTCCTCATCCCATACATTAACGTGGCAGTGAGACGAGAGGAGACAATTAGGGGGAGAAGTGGATCAGCCCAGCTCAAAACTTCTCACAAAACAGTTTTTGCAGGAGTTGCATTAGTCCTGCTCTTCAACTTTGCAATAGCCCCAGCGAGGATTTTTGTCTTCAGTGCTCTCAAAGATTTGACCACTGGGGAGATTGTTTATGGTCTGCTCAACTCAGTTGGAACTCTAGGAAGCTTGGCTGCTGCTGCTGGAATAGCTCTCTTTGCCCACAAGCGTAAAATTGGGATCTCAAAACCCCTTATCATTGGAATGCTGCTTGAAAGCTTAGGGGTTCTGCTTTTGGGCTTGTCTTCGTTAGTCTTGCTTTTTGCCGGAATTTTAATCTTGAACTTTGGAAGACAGGTTCTAAACATTTCCTTTGACAGTCTGTTTCAGAGGGTAATCCCGCTTGAAAAGCTCGGCACTTACAGAGGAATTTTTGATGCATTGGCTACCCTTATAATTCCATTATCACAGCTGACTTTTGCATGGCTAATTGAACAGGGCGTTGGTGTTTCAATGCTGGCTGTTGCAGTGTCTGGATTTGGTGTCTTGAGCGCGATGATTTTTTCCGCGTTAATATACGGCACCAAAAATAACCGCAAAGAATTTAAGGGTTAGTCCGTTTTTCTTTAGGGGTGTGCTTTATGCAGATTCTCCCACTGACTGAAGAACACCTTAACGAGTTTATCACTCTTTACATCGAATTTTTCAAGGAGCTGAGGGGCAAGCAGGGCTGGAGTCCAGACGAGGAAGAGGTATACAAAAGGGAAGCAGAGAATTACTTTAAGCGCGGCGACATGGTCTTCCTTGCCGTAGAAGAAGGCAAACTTGCCGGCTTTATAAGGGTCTCTTCAAGGGAAGGTTGCTTCTGGATAGAGGAGCCTTTCGTAAGGCCGAAGTTCAGAGGGAGGGGAATAGGAAGGGCGCTCGTTGAGAGGGCTGAGGAAGAGGTAAGAAAGCACGACGATGCCCTCTACCTCTTCGTCCTGCCGCAGGATAAGGACGCAATAGCCTTCTGGAAGAAGCTTGGCTACGACGTAATAAACACGATTGAGCTGGTGAAGGACTTGGAACCCACACCAAGGGATGAAGGCTTTCACACGATTGAGTTTCTTGGAGAGAGGTTCAGAATCTTCCGCTGGAAATATGAGAAGCTCACTGAGAAGGAGAAAGAGTTTTTAGAGCTGTTGGATGGATTTTACAAAAGGGGAGGAACCAAAGAAGAATTTTTAAGAATCGTGAACAAGGCATTAAAGGAGTGGCTTAAGTGAAAACCTTTTCCATCCACTCAACTTCACCGATTTTCTTAAAACCTTCTTCCTCTAAAATCTCCCGATCTTTCATCCAAACCTGAAGGAATATTCTTTTTCCGATTTTTCCAGCAAGACACTCCGCAATTTTCACAATTTTTCTGTTGAGTCTCTTCCCATAGATAACAACATTTGCACAGCATCCTTCATCAATAAGAAGTATTGCAAAGTGCCCAAATCTAAATCGAGGGGCTTTTTTGTGGAGACTCCAAAGAAAAAGACCGGAAGTATAAACGGCTGAAAGGTTCGAAAACTTTGGAGGATTATCGAAACAGGGCTCTACTCTCACGTCACAATCTACCACATCTTTTACGCCCTTCACCTGCCAATTTCTAACTTCAAACCCATTTTTCACGTAAAACTGCATAGCATTTCCATCTTCTGGAATGACACTTAGTCCTTTCAGACCTCGTTTCTTTGCCCACTCTTCGGCAAATACCAAAAGCTTT